>NZ_JBHXKA010000062.1:0-44786 GCF_042722885.1 Streptomyces sp. NPDC058401 | reverse complement strand
GTGCCGCGGAGCGGGCCGGGAGCGGTGTGCGTGCAACAGGTTCAGGTGTGCGTGCAACACGTTCAACAGCGGCACCCGTTTCCCACCGTTGCCCCCGGGCCCTGGGAGCGGTTGATGCACCGGAGGACTCCGGCACCCCTGCGTCAGCAGGACGCCTGGACAGCCGTATGCGATTCAGCCTTTGGGGCGATACCCCGATGGCCCAGCGGCGGTAACGTTTCTTCCTGCACACCGCTGAGCTGCGGCGATGACGCCGCAGCGGGCTTCCAGTACATGCGTTCCCCTCCGTCTCCGCACCCGCCGTGATCTTGACGCGCCCTACAGTCGTGCCGCTCCCCCGAGATCCCTGCTGAGAGACGTGCGTGACTTCCCTCCTGCCTTGCCCAGAAGACCAGTTGACACTCCCGGCCAGCCGTTCCGTCCCGCCCGCGGCGGTGCTGGAGGGCATCGCCGGATACGTTCCGCCCCGGGTGGTCGCCAACGCCGGACTCCCCGCGGCCTGGGGCATCGACGACGCCTGGGTGCACCGCCGCACCGGGATCCGCGAGCGGCGCCGGGCCGATCCCGGAGTCTCCACCGGCGAACTCGCCCTCGAAGCCGGGCGCCGGGCCCTGGCCGTGGCGGGCGGCGCTCCGGTGGACACCGTGCTCGTGGCCACGTCCACGCCGGACCGGCCCATGCCGGCCATGGCCCCGCAACTGGCCACCCGCCTGGGCCTGGGCGGCGCGGCCGCCTGGGACGTGAACGCCGCCTGCAGCGGCTTCCTGTACGGGCTCGCCACCGCCGCCGGCGCCCTGCTGTCCGGCTGCGCGGACCGGGTGCTGCTCGTCGCGGCCGACCTGTACTCCACGCTCCTCGACCCCGAGGACCGCTCGGCCGGCATCGTCTTCGGCGACGGGGCGGGTGCCGTCGTCCTGCGCCGGGGCCGCTCCGGGGAACCGGGGAGCATCCTCGCCTTCGACCTCGGCAGCGACGGCTCGGGCGACGAACTCATCGAGGTGCGCGGCGGCGGAGCCCGGGAGCGGTCGGCCCCGGACGCCTACGGCCCCGGCGACCGGCACTTCCGCATGCAGGGGCGCGAGGTGTTCCAGCACGCGGTGAACCGGATGACCCAGTCCTCGCAGACCGTACTGAAACACGCGGGCTGGGGGCCCGAGGACGTGGACCGCTTCTGCGCCCACCAGGCCAACGCCCGCATCCTGAAGGCCGTCGGGGAGCGCCTGCCCGTCCCCGGTCCGCGCCAGGTGACCAACATCGAGCGGGTCGGCAACACCGGCGCCGCGTCCATCCCGCTCGCCCTGGCCGACGCCGCTTCGCGCGGCGAACTGCACGCCGGGGAAAGGGTGTTGCTCACCACCTTTGGCGCCGGGCTCACCTGGGGGTCGGCGGCCGTGCTCTGGCCCCGGTTCGAGCGTGCGGTGCCCGGCATCGAACCGGCGCCCTGACCCCTGGTCTCTGATCCCTGCTTCCTGACCGCTGGCCGCTGGCCGCTGACGCCTGATTCCCGAGCCCTCTTCTCCGGCTCCGGCTCCTTGCCGCCAACCGGCCCTTTCCGCCTGCCCGTTTCCGCCTGCCCGTTTCCCCTGCCCGCCCGTAACCCGTCCCGGAAGGACACCACGCCATGCCCCCGGTCCAGACCGTGCTCACCACCGTGCTCACCGAGAAGTTCGAGGTCTCCCCGGAGAGCGTCCTGCCCGACGCCACCCTGGAGAGCCTCGACCTGGACTCGCTCGCCCTCGCCGAACTGGCCCTCACCCTCCAGGAGGAGCTCGGTGTGAAGGTCGAGGAGCACGAGGCGGCCAAGCGCACCACCATCGGCGAACTCGTGGCCGTGCTCCACTCCAAGCGGTCCGAGCGGGAAGCCCTGTGACGGGCTCCCCGCGCCCCCGCGCCGTGGCCGTCACCGGTCTGGGGCTCATCACCCCGGCCGGGGTGAGCCGCGAGGAAACCTGGGCCGGAGTGCTCCGGGGCCGCTCGACCGCGGACACCGATCCCGAGCTCAAGGGCTGCCCGGTGGACTTCTCCTGCCGGATCCCCGCCATGGCCCCCGAACAGGGGCGCATCGGCGGCCGCAAGGCCTGGCGGATGGGCCGTTTCACGCAGCTCGCGGTACTGGCGGCCCGCGAGGCCGTGGCCGACGCGGGACTCGATCCCGCCTCCTGGGACGGGGCCCGCGTTGCCGTGGTCATCGGCTCCGGACTGGCCGGGGCCGCCCACCTGGAGGCCCAGACCCTGCGCCACCACCAGGGCGGACCCGACCTGGTCACGCCCTCCCTCATCCCGATGCTCATCCCCAACATGGCCGCGGGAGAGGTGTCGGCGGACCTCGGCACCCACGGCCCCTCCCTGGCCACCGAGACGGCCTGCTCCTCCGGGGCCACCGCCCTGGCCGTCGCCCGTGACCTGCTGCTGTCCGGGGCCTGCGACATCGCGATCGCCGGCGGCGCGGAGGCCGCCGTGACCCCGGTGGTCACCACCGGGTTCGCCCGGATGGGCGCGCTGTCCGGGCGGGTGGACCGGCCGGAGGAGGCCTCCAGGCCGTTCGCGGCGGACCGCGACGGCTTCGTCATCGCCGAGGGGGCCGCAGTGCTCGTACTGGAGCGGCCGGCGGACGCGGCGGCCCGCGGGCGGCGCGGATACGCGCACCTCGCCGGGGCCGGCCTCACCTCGGACGCACACCATCCGACGGCGCCGTCGCCCGGCGGGGAGTACGCCGAGGCGGCCCTGCGGGCGGCGCTCGCCGAGGCCGGGCTGTCCGCCGCCGATGTGGACCACGTCAACGCCCACGGGACCTCCACCCCCCTCAACGACCGCACGGAGGCCGAACTCATCGGCCGCGTCCTGCCGCACGGTCCGAGCGTGACCGCTCCCAAGGGGGTGCTCGGCCACACCCTCGGCGCCGCCGGCGCCGTGGAGGCCGCGCTCACCGCGCTCTCCATCCGGGACTCCCGGGTGCCGCCCATCGCCAACCTCGGGGCGCGCGGGTCCGGTTCCGGCTCTCCCTACGACATCGACTGCGTGACCGGCACGGTGCGCGAGCAGCGGGTCACCGCGGCCGTCAGCCACTCCTTCGGCTTCGGCGGACACAACGTGGTGCTCCTCCTCACCGCGCCCTGACCGCCTCCGACGTCTCCCACCAGCAGAAGGCTCCGTACCCTTGGCCGTTCACAGTGCCGTCGTCCACGCCACCGTCCACGTACCGCAGGAGCGCCAGAGCGTCTCCGCGGTCGAGGACCGCTTCCGGGCGGGCAGCCCCGGCATCCCGATGTCGCGGGGCGTGCTCCAGCACATGTACGGGCTGGCCCACCGCACGGTGGCCCCGCACGAGGAGCAGCCCTCCGACCTGGCGGTGCACGCCGCCCGCAGTCTGCTGGAGGAGAGCGGCACCCCGGCCGGGTCGGTGGACCTGCTGCTGTACGCCGGGATCCTCGCCGATATGGAGGAACCGGCCACCGCCCATGTGGTGGCGGCCAAACTCGGCCTGGACTGCCCGGTGTTCGACCTGAAGAACGCCTGCAACGGCGTACTGAACGCCCTGGAGGTGGCCGACGCCTTCGTCCGCACCGGACAGTACCGGCGGGTGCTGATCACCAGCGCCGAGGTCAGCACCCGGGAGAGCCGCTGGAACGTCACCGACCCGGACGAGGTGCTGAGCGCCCTGCCGAGCCTGAGCACCGGCGACATGGGCTCGGCGGTCCTGGTCACCGCGAGCACGCGGCCCGGGATCCTCGGAAGCCGCTTCTTCGCCAACTCCTGGGGCTGGCAAGCGGCGACGCTGCCCAATCCGTACGCGAACCACCGCACGATGGGCCGCCTGGAGATCGACTCGGCCCGGCTCGTGGCCTCCTTCGACGGCATGCCGGCCAAGGTGCGCGGAGCGGTCCGCGAGCTCGGGGTGGACGTCGAGGACCTCGACCTCGTCTGCGTGCACCAGCCGTCCGTGCCCTTCACCCGGGTGGCGTGCGGCTGGGTGGGCGTGGATCCGGCGCGGATCCTGTCCACCTTCCCGGCGCACGGCAACGTCGCGACCAACACGATCCCGCTGCAGCTGGCCACCGCACTGAACTCGGACCGGCTCCACCCGGGGGACCTGGTGGGCATGTTCGGGTTCGCGAGCGGCGCGAGCGCCGGCGTCGTGATCTGCCGGTGGTGAGCCCGATGACCATCGAAGAGCCCGTAGGACACGAGGGTCCGGAGCAGCGCGAGGACGCCGACCGGCCCGGGCAGCCCGGGCACTCCGTACGGATCGCCCCGCTGCCGCCCGAGCAGTGGACACCCGCGCTGCGCGCCCTGCTGGCCGGATCCGCCAAGGACGGCCCGGGCCGGGTGAACCTCTTCGGGACCCTCGCCCACCATCCCGGCCTCGCCCACGCCTGGCTCTCCCTCGCCCGGGTCCTGACCCACGAAGGCACCCTGACCAGCCGTCAGCGCGAGCTGGTCGTCCTGCGCACCGCCCACCGCCGCGGCGGGTCCTTCGTGTTCGACCGCCACAGCGCGGTCGCCTCCGACGCCGGGCTGGACCCCCGCGAGGTGGCGGCAACGGCCCTGCCCCTGGCCGGACATCCCTGGTCCGTCGCCGATGCGGCCCTGCTGGAGGCCTCCGACGCGCTCGCCGCCGGGGAGCCGCTGCCGCAGCCGCTGTGGGACCGGCTGGCGGGCGGACTGCGCCCCGACCAGCTCATCGAACTACTGATCCTCGCCGGGCAGTGCGCCACCATGTGCGCCACGCTCGGCGCCCTCCGCACCCCGCCCGACGGCGGCCGAACCCCCTCCGGATGAGATCCGCCACCATGACCGCCATCACCTCCCCGACCGGCACCTCCCCGACCGCCGCCGGTGCCGACACCGCCGCGGACGGCGCTTCCGCTGCCGCCTCCGCCCCCGGGTCTGCGGCCGCGGCCCCGCTCGCCCTGCCCGCCCCGTACGGCTCCTGCCCCTACGATCCGCCGCCCGGCTACACCCAAGCCGCCGCCGGGGAGCCGGTCAGCCGCGCCGAGCTCCCCGACGGCACCCCCTGCTGGCTCGTGACGGGCCACCCGGAGGTGCGGGCGGTGCTCGCCGACGCCCGTTTCAGCGCCGACGCGCGCACTCCCGGGTTCCCCTTCCTGTCCCCCGGCCAGCGTCAACTGGCCACCGCCCAGCCCAGCTTCATCCGGATGGACGACCCGGAGCACGCCCGGCTGCGGCGGATGGTGGCCAAGGACTTCCTGACCCGCCGGGTCCAGGAGCTGCGCCCGGCCATCGTCGAGGTGGTCGAGGCCGCCGTCGGGGCCATGACCGCCGACGGGCGCCGGAGCGCCGACCTCGTCGCGGACTTCGCGCTGCCGGTCCCGTCGCTGGTCATCTGCCTGATGCTGGGGGTCCCGTACGAGGACCACGCGCTGTTCCAGTCGCTCAGCCGGACCCTGCTCGACAACACCACCGACCCCGGGCGGGCCGCCGCGGCCCACCGCGAGCTGATGGGTTACCTGTCCGGTCTGGCCGAGCGCAAGCGGCGGGATCCCGGGGACGACATCCTCAGCCGGCTCGCCGTCCGGCCCGACCTGACCGCGCGGGAAACGGCCTCGCTCGGTTTCATGCTGCTGATCACCGGCCACGAGAGCACCACCAACATGGCGGCGCTCAGTGTCCTGGCCCTGCTGCGCCGTCCCGATCAGGCCGCCCGGCTGCGGGCCGAACCGGCCCTGGTTCCGGGGGCGGTGGAGGAGCTGCTGCGCTACCTCACGATCATCCACCTCGGTCTGGGCCGCGCCGCCACCGAGGACGTCACGGTCGGCGGAGCGAGGATCAGGGCCGGCGACGGGGTGATCTGCATGCTGTCCACCGCCAACCGGCAGCCGGAGCTGTTCGGTTCACCGGACGGCGCCGCGGCCTGCCCGGCGGAGCTGGACGTGACCCGGGACGCGCGCCGGCACGTGGCCTTCGGCCACGGCGCCCACCAGTGCCTGGGCCACACCCTGGCCCGGGTCGAGCTCCAGATCATGCTGGAGACCGTCCTGCGCGAACTGCCGGGCCTGCGCCTGGCCGTGCCCGAGGAGCGGCTCGTCTTCCAACGGGACACCATCGTCTACGGATTGCGGGAGCTCCCCGTGACCTGGTGACCCAACCGGACTGGTTCGGACGCGGGTTGACATTCCCCGCGTCCGCGGAGAACCGAACGGGTCCGTCCGGCGTGATACCCCACACCACATGCATGGGCATGCACACGGACTCGGGGGAACACGGGTGGGATTTACCAGGAAGGCCCGGACGGCGGCGCTCGCCGCAGCGGTGACGGGGACTCTGCTCACGGGCACGGCGGCGGCCGGCGTCACACCGGCGCTGGCCGCGGGCACCGCCGCACGGGACGGCACGGGGGGTCCGGCCGCGGACCGCGCGAAGAAGGAGACGAAGCCGCCGGCGACGGTGACCCTGATCACCGGCGACCGGGTCGTCGTCAAGGGCGACGGCAGCGTCGAACAGCTGCTGCGCGGCGCGGGCCGTGAGGGGACCGCCTTCTCGGTGCGCCGCGAGGGCGAGCGCACGTACGTCGTTCCGCAGGACGCCCTGCGCCTGGTCGCCGACGGGGTGCTCGACCGGCAGCTGTTCGACGTGGCCGGGCTGGTCAGGGACGGGTACGACGACGCGCACCGCAGCACACTGCCCCTGATCGCCGGCTACCGCCTCGACGCCTCGGGGGCCAGGACCTTCGGGGCCTCCGGCGACACGCTGGCGGCCGTCGCCCGCGACCGCCGCGAACTGCCCGCGGTGGCGGGCGAGGCGTTCAACGCACCGAAGGCCGACGCCGCCGCACTGTGGACGGCGGTCACCGGCCGGAAGGACGCCCGCACGCTGGGCTCCGCGCCCGAACCGCCGGTCGCGCACCTGTGGCTGGACGGCAAGGTGAGCGCCACCCTGGACAAGAGCGTGCCGCAGATAGGTGCGCCCGCCATGTGGAAGGCGGGCTTCACCGGCAAGGGCGTCAAGGTGGCGGTCCTGGACACGGGGGTCGACGAGACCCACCCGGACCTCAAGGGCGTCGAGACCCTGCAGAAGAACTTCAGCAGCTCGCCCGACTCCAAGGACCGGTACGGGCACGGTACGCACGTGGCCTCCACGATCGGCGGGTCGGGCGCGCGGTCGGGCGGCCTCTACAAGGGCGTGGCACCCGATGTGCAGCTCCTGGACGGCAAGGTCCTGGGCGACGACGGGTTCGGCTCCGACTCCGAGATCATCAGCGGTATGCAGTGGGCCGTGGACCAGGGCGCCGCGGTGGTCAACATGAGCCTGGGCTCGCCCGACACTCCCGGCGTCGACCCCCTGGAGGAAGCGGTCGCCCGGCTCTCCGGCAAGGCGCTCTTCGTGGTGGCCGCCGGGAACGAGGGCGACAAGGCCGCCACGCTGCGGTCGCCCGGCAGCGCCGCGGCGGCGCTCACCGTCGGCGCGGTGGACAAGCAGGACCAGCTCGCCGAGTTCTCCAGCCGCGGTCCGACGGCCGACGGACTGACCAAGCCGGACATCACCGCCCCGGGCGTCGACATCACCGCCGCCTTGACCACGCAGAACGACGGTACGCACGAAGAGGGCTACACCAGCATGTCGGGCACCTCGATGGCCACCCCGCACGTCGCGGGCGCCGCGGCCCTGGTCAAGCAGCAGCACCCGGGCTGGAACGCGGCCAGCATCAAGGCCCTGCTGACCGCCTCGGCCACGCCCAACCCGAAGCTCAACGCCTACCAGCAGGGCGCGGGCCGGGTCGACCTGGCCCGGGCCGGCAAGGCCGTCGTCAGAGCCGATCCCGGTTCCCTCGCCTTCGGTACGCACCTGTGGCCGCACGCCGACGACAAGCCGGTGTCCAAGTCACTCACCTACCGCAACCACAGCACCAAGCCGGTCACGCTGAAGCTGAGCACGGCCGGCACCGGGCCGACCGGCCAGCCGGCAGCGGCCGGGATGTTCACCGTCAAGGACGCCCAGCTGACCGTCCCCGCGGGGGGCAGCGCGACGACCACCGTCACCGCCGACCCCCGCAAGGGCTCCGTCGACGGCGTCTTCGGCGGAACCGTGCTGGCCTCCGGGGGCGGGCAGGAGGTGCGCACCGGTCTCGTGGTCGAGCGCGAGGTGGAGTCCTACGACATCACCCTGAAGCACCTGGACGTCAAGGGCGCGAACCCGGCGACGTACTACACCACGGTCACCCCGCTCGGTGCGGGCCCGGACGCCCGCCGCGAGGTCCCGTACGACCCGAGCGGCACGGTCGTCCAGCGGCTTCCCAAGGGCGACTACCTGCTGGAGGGCGTCGTCTGGGGCCCGGACTCCACCCTGGGCTTCTTCGTCCAGCCGGTGCTGAAGGTCACCGGGAAGGCCACGGTCACCTTCGACTCCCGCAAGGCCAAGCCGTTCGCCGTCACCCCGCCGGATCCCGGCGCGAAGCTGGTGAGCGGGTACGCCGGGTTCTCCGACGACGGCGCGATGGTGTCCGACATGTGGGCCACCGACGGGACGACGAAGATCCTCACCCAGCACCTGGGGCCGGCCTCGTCCACGCTGCGGGCCCAGTACAACGGCCTCTGGAAGACCCCGGGGGCGGCGGGCAAGAACGTCGACTACCGGCTGGTCTTCAACCGGACGGGCACGTGGTTCAACGGGCTCGACCGCAAGCTCACCCGGGCCGACGTCGCCGAGGTCAAGCTCGGCTTCGGGGCCTCGGTCACCGGGGCGAAGGCCCAGGTGACCGCGATGGCGACGGACGACCACGGGTACACCGCCGGGGTGATGGACCCGCCGGTGCAGAGCCTGCCGCTGGCGAGCACCCAGTACGTCACCACGGAGGGGGTGCGCTGGTCCTGGACGGCCTCGCAGCTGGACTCCGCGGGCGAGACGCGCATCCTCTACACGCACGACCGGGCGTCCTACAAGCCGGGCAAGCGCTACGCGCTGAACTTCAACACCGGCGTGGTCGGCCCCGACCTGGATGCCGGGGACGAACAGGGCGGCTGGCGCAACGGCGACTACCTGGACGCCAACGTCGGACTGTTCAACGACGGCAGCGGTCACGCGGGCTACTCCTTCACCACCGGGGGCTTCACCCGGCTGGAGTCCGGCGGGCGGGTCATCGTCGAAACCCCGTCCACCGGCTGGATCAGCGCCGACGTTCCGGCCGGCTCCGCCGTGTACCGGCTGACGAAGGAGGCGACCCGGTCCGCCAAGGACACCGCCACCAGCACGAAGGTCCGGGCGAGCTGGACGTTCACCTCGGCCCGTCCGGCCACCGACCGGCAGGTGAAGCTGCCGCTGTCCTCGGTGCGGCTCTCGCCGAACCTGAGCCTGGCCGGAACGGCGCCCGCGGGCGGCGCGCTGAAGGTGCCGCTGCGGATCGGCGGGCCGGCCGCCGCGGCAGGTCAGGTCGCCGCGCTGGCGGTCCGGGCCTCCTTCGACGGGGGCAAGACCTGGCAGCTCCTCGCGGTGGCGACGGACGCGGACGGGGCGCGTTCGGTGACCGTGAAGCACCCGGCGTCGGCCAAGGCCGTGTCGTTCCAGGTGGATCTGAGGGACAAGGCCGGCAACACGGTGCGGGAGACGATCACGAACGCCTACCTGCTCGCCCCCTGACCCGACCGTACGACGCTCCGGCCCGGGCGCTCTACCGCACGGGGTCGGGCAGTCAGTCGCGGGCCGGGTCGTACTCCGGCCGGCGGCTGCGCCCGGCCTCCGCTCGCAGGCGGTCCAGTTCGTCTCCGATCGCCCTGCGCAGCGGGGCGTGGCGGGGGCCGAGGGCGAACTGTGGGGCGGACCAGTGGGTGCGGGGGTAGAGCCAGACCGGGCTGCCCACCGCGGTGGGCGGCTCCCAGTCGTAGCGTGGCCACACGTGGGCGTGCAGGAAGCCGTCGGTGTTGCCCAGGATCTCCAGGTTGACCCGCCGGAAGGCGGGATCCGTGCGGCGGCATGCTCGCTCGACCGCCTCCCCCAGGTGGTCCATGTCGGAGAGGAAGGCCAGCCGTTGCGGTCTGGGGAGGTCGGACAGCCTCTCCGTGCCGGGGTCGTCCGCCAGGAGCACCGCGTACCCCGGCAGGAACTGCACGTCGCCGATCACGGCGAACCCCGCCGCCAAGCGCCGCAGCACCGTGGGGTTTTCGCCGCGCAGCGCGCTCCCGATCCGGTCCGTCCGCCAGTCGTCCGCCATGGGCAGAGAGTAGGGGAGCCGCGTGCTCCGGCGTCAGGGGCCGACGCCCCTCCCGCGCGGGTGCGCCCGGCCGGGTTGGGGGCCCGGCCGGGCGGGTGGTGTGCGGGCGGGGGTCAGGAGATGGTGAGGAACCGGGCCGTGCTCGGTACTCCCTGGGCGTCCAGGGCGAAGAGCATGTAGTTGCCCGGGAGGACCACGCCGGGGTCGGCGGGTATGGACACCGTGTGGGTGCCGGTTCCCGTGGCCGTGGAGGCGAGGGGGATCCGGCGCTGGTCGTTGTCGGTGGAGTGGGTCGCGGCTGCCGCCCGCATCAGGACGAAGGACGCCGCCGGGGTGGAGGGGGAGGTGGAGAGCGTCAGGGTGGTGCCGGGGGCCGTCCTGGAGGGGGCTCCCCCGGTGATCTCGGGGCGCGGTTTCGGCGATCCGTCCGGGTTGAGCAGGTACGGCGGTGTGAAGACGGCCCCGTCGGCGTGGTTGGTGGCGCAGTCGCCGCACAGGCCTCCGCCGCCGGAGAAGACCCGTCCGTCCGGCAACAGGTTGGCCACGCTGTGGTAGTTGCGCGGCACGGCCATGGTGGCGAGCGGGGTGAAGACGCCGGTCGCGGGGTCCCACAGTTCGGGGGTCAGGACCGAGGTCGCGTCACTGAAGGGGACCGGGTAGCTCTGTCCGCCGAAGACGAGGACCTTGCCGTCGGGCAGGACCACGCTGTTGGCGAAGGCCCTGGCGTACGCCATGTCACCGGTCCGCGCGGTCTCGACCTGGGTGCCCGCGATGTTCACGGTGTAGGCGCGGCGCGTGGCGGGGGTGTTCTGGTAGGCGGGCGAGCCGCCGAGGGTGAGCAGTTTGCCGATGTCGTAGGCGACGGCGTTGCCCGTCATGGCGTCGCCGCTGTCGGACCGGGTGCCGGCCGGGGTGATACTGCCCGTACCGGTGGTCGAGATCCAGTTCATCTGCTTGCTCGGGCCCAGTTGCAGCACCTTGCCGCCCGAAGTGGCGTGCAGCCACATGTGGTTGTCGGCGCGGTAGGGTCCGGCCGGGTCGGCCGTGGAGGCCTGGAGGGCGGGGACTCCCGGGAGCCCGCGCCAGGTTCCGGTGGCCGGAGACCAGGCCTCGGCGGCCTTGTCGCCCGCGGGGCCGCTCCAGGATCCGCCCAGGACGAAGGCCTCGCCGGTGGAGAGCAGCGTCATGGCCTGGTAGCCGCGCGGGATGTTCATGTTGGCGGTGGCCGACCAGGCGTCGGTGGCGGGGTCGTAGATGCTGGCCTTCTCCGCGTTGCTGCCCCCGGTGACGAGGACGCGGCCGTCGGCCAGCATGGCTATGCCGGGGCAGAACATGTCGTGCCCGGTGTTGTCGATGCGGCGCTGGGTGACCTTGCCCGTCTTCAGGTCGAGGATCGCGGTCTGGGTGTAGCCGTTGCTGCCGCCGAAGCGGTCCACCGCGTACGCGGACCAGGCCAGCAGTTTGTCCCCCGGCAGGACGGCGGTGGCCACGGGAACCAGGGGGAAGCCGGTGATCCGGCCCCAGGATCCGTGGGCGGCGGGGCTGGCGGGACCGCTCAGGCGGATCTCGGCGGCGGAGGTCCACGGGCCGCGGGCGCCGGCCTCGGTGGTCACCGTCAGCCTGACGAACCGGGCGTTCGCGGTACGGGTGAAGGTGGCGGTCTTGACGGTGTCGTCGTCGCGCCAGGTGCCCGCGGCCACCGGTGCGCCGAAGGCGGTTCCGTCGGTGCTGGTGGTGACGGTGTACGCGCCCGCCCGGCCGTTGATGCCGTTGGTGCGGGGGTGGTAGACGAGTGCGGAGACCGCGGCCGTGCGGTGCATGTCGATGGTGATGCTGTGCGGCAGCGGGGCCGCGGTGCCCGACCAGCTGCTGTGCCAGAGGGTGGCGGTGTCACCGTCGAGGACCTGGGCGGCGCGGCCGTTCTCGCGGACCGTCTCCTCGTCGCTCGCCACGGCCGTCCACCCGGTCCGGTCGAGGACGGGGGCCGCCGGCTCCATGGCGTTCGCCGGTGCGATGCCGTGGTGCGGCGACTGCTTCGCCGCCTGATCGCCGAAGGGCGCGGGTGACGGCGCGGACGCCGACCGGGGATCCGGGCCGCGGCCGGCCGCGGCCTGGCTCGCGACCCCGAGCCACGGCGTGAAGCCGATCAGCAGCGCGCCGAGGCCGAATGCGATGAGCAGACGTGATCGGCGTAGCAAGCGGGGTGGGGCGAGGAAGCGCCTGGACTGCAATCTGACCTCCTGGGACGAACCGGTATGCCCCATGGAAGATAGGTCAACATGGCGTCAACTCTCCTAAATGAGAGGAGAGTTGACGCAAAACCGCAGTCTCCCCCGGGGACCGCGCCGACACCGGCGGCCCCGAACGTCCCGAGGCGGCAGAAGAGACGGCCTAGACCGGCACGGTGCCGGCGGCGGCGAACGGGCCGCCGTGGCCGGGGACGATCAGGTCCGCCGCGGCGAGCACCCGCAGCCGGGAAGCGCGCAGCACCTCGCGGTCCGGGGCCACCGGGTCGTCGGCGGGGCCCTCGGCGTGCCACCACAGGTCGCCGGCGAACGCCACCACGCCCGAGTCCGTCCCGGCCAGCAGGGTGATGTCCTCGTGGCTGTGTCCCGGGGTACGGATCAGGCGCAGGGACGGGGTGAGTTCGTAGCCCTCGGCGTCCCGGTTCGTCCACTGGTCGCCCCGGTACTCGACCTTGTGGTCGTGCACCCGGGCCCGGCCGAACAGGCCCACGTTCATGGTGTTGTCCGGGTGGTGGTGGCTGAGCACCACGTCGGTGATGTCCTCGGGGCCCAGCCCCAGTTCCGCGAGCGGGCCGAGGATGTCCGCGTGGCTCGCCACCATGCCCGGGTCGAAGACGAAGTGCCGGCCTGCATCGGACACGTACGAGACGGTGGCGGCGACCCCGGGGCCGGTGGAACCGACGTAGCCGGTGGTGAGGATCTTGTAGACGGCGCTGCGGCCGAGCGGTGCGCCCGCCTTGGCCTTCGGCGCGTTGTCCGCCGTGGCCTTCGCCGTGGCCTTCGCCGCGTTGTCCGCCGTGGCCTTCGGCGCGTTGTCCGCCGTGGTGTCCGTCGCGATGTCCGTCTTCGTGTTCGTCATGGCCGTCATCCTTCCGCGCCCCCGGAGGGCGTACGAGTGGCACATCTGCCAGTGATCGCAGGATTCGTGCCACGGGTGGCAGACTGCCCCCGTGCCCCCTTTCGCGACCGTCGCCGCGTACGTCCCACCCGGTGTCGGCATGCTCGCCGTCGGGATCGTCTCCGAGGTCTTCGGCCCGCACGGGCAGGGGCTGCCCGGCTTCGACTTCGCGCTGTGCGCGGAGCGGCCCGGGCCGGTCCCCACCGACATCGGCGTGCCGCTCGCGATCGAGCACGGCCTCGACCGGCTGGCCTCCGCCGACCTGGTGATCGCCCTGCCCGGGGCCGGTTTCCGTACACCGCCCGGTCCGGCGGTGCGCGAGGCGCTGGTCTCCGCGCACCGGGGCGGCTCCGTGCTCGCGGCCCACTGCGTCGGCACGTTCGCGCTCGCCGAGGCCGGGCTGCTCGACGGGCTGCGGGCCACCACGCACTGGCGGTTCGCCGAGCTGCTGGCCCACCGCCATCCGGAGGTCGCCGTCGAACCGGACGCCCTGTACATCGACGAAGGCAGGATCGTCACGGGCGCCGGAGCCGCCGCCGGCTTCGACCTGTGCCTGCACCTGCTGCGCCGGGAGCACGGGGCAGCGATGGCCAACGCCGTCGCCCGGGACATGGTGCTGCCCTCGCACCGCGACGGCGGTCAGGCCCAGTACCTCGCCGCACCCGTCCCCGAGGACTGCCGCGACGAGCGGCTCGCCGACGTCCTCGCCTGGGCCCGCGAGCACCTCCACGAACCGCTTCCCGTCACCGAGCTGGCCCGCCGCGCCGTGATGAGCAGGCGTTCCTTCGCCCGCCGGTTCACCGCCGCTACGGGCACCACCCCGCACGCCTGGCTGCGCAACCTCCGGCTGAGCAGCGCGGAGGAGCTGCTGGAGAGCACGGACCTGCCCGTCGAGGAGATCGCCCGCCGGGTCGGCTACGGCAGCGCGGCGGTCCTGCGCGAACAGTTCGTGCGGCGCAGGGGGGTTCCGCCCCGCTCCTACCGCCGCTCCTTCACGAGCACGCCCTGAGGCCCGCCGCAGCCCGCAGCCCCCGCCCGGCCTTCCCTCCCGCCGGGGCCGCGGCGGCGGTACGGCCCTGTCCTATGATCGTTCCCGTGACCTCCGCACTGATCCTCATCGACCTGATGCCCCGCATCATCGACATGCCGGTCGCCCCTCACTCCGGTGAAGAGGTACTGGGCCGCTGCCTCCGGCTGGCCGAGGCCTTCAGGGCGGACGGGCGTCCGGTGGTGCTCGTCCGAGTGGACCGGCCGGGGGTCGCCGAGCAGCCGCCGGGCAGCGGTTTCGCCGGCGGGCTGGTGCGGCCGGGTGATGTCCGGATCGTCAAGCACACCGTCGGGGCCTTCCACGAGACGGGCCTGGACGAGCGGTTGCGCGGCCTGGGCGTGGACACGCTGGTGCTCGCCGGGCTGGTCACCACGATGGGGGTCGAGTCCACGGCGCGGGCCGCGAGCGACCTCGGCTACGAGCTGGAGTTCGTGGCCGACGCCATGTCGGGTTTCGCCGCGGACGAGCACGAATTCACCGTGGAGCGGATCTTCCCCAGGTTCGGCGACGTGCACGACACGGCGCACTACACCTGATCACGATGAACGACCTGAACGACCTGAGCGACCTGAACGAACAGCCCGGCCCCGCGACCGTCCGCGTGTTCATCGCCCTCGCCCCGCCCGACGACGCGAAGGACGAACTCGCGCGCGAGCTGGGCCCGGCCTACGCCGCGTACCCGGACATGCGGTGGAACCGCATCGAGGACTGGCACATCACCCTGGCGTTCCTCGGCGAGCTGCCGGTCGGGGCCGTCCCGCTCCTGCGGCCGCCGCTCGCGGAGCTCGCGGCGGCACGCGGTCCCGTACGCCTGGCCCTGCGCGGGGGCGGGCACTTCGGCGAGCGGGTGCTCTGGAGCGGGATCGACGGGGACCTCGACGGGCTGCACCGGCTCGCCGCCGATGCCCGCGCCGTGGTCAAGGAGTGCGGGATCCCCTTCGAGGACCGGCCGCTGCGGCCCCATCTGACGCTGGCGCGCGCCCGCCGCAACGATGTCTCCTCGGCGGTGGAGGCCGCCGCCGGACTCTCCGGGTTCACCGGACAGCGCTGGCGGTCGGAGCGTCTGCACCTGGTCGGCAGCAACATCGGCCGTGGCCCGGGGCCGATCCACTACCGCGACATCGAGGCGTGGGATCTCGGCGGCGTGGCGGACCCCGGCATCGGCGGCCGGGAGGACTGAATCCCCAACACCCCTCCCCCACTTCCCCGTTCGGCGATCCCCGGACGACAGGCAGGCCACCCTTGCCCGCACCGCAAGGAAAACCCTTGACGCAAAACCACTTAGCGCTAAGCTACTTCCTAGCAATCTAATCGGGGGAGAGATCGACGTGGTCACGGTCAGGGGCAAGGGCATGCGCGAAGAACGGGTGGCGGGCGAACGGTCGCTGCTGCTCGGGGTGGGAATCAGCGCGATCGGGATCGGGATGTACATCCCCTTCTCCCTCGTCTTCTTCCACCACGTCACCGGCCTCTCCTTCGCCCTGGTCGGCATCGTGCTGACGGCGACCGGCCTGGCCGGGCTCGCGGTCATGCCGCTCGCCGGCTCGGCCGTCGACCGGTTCGGGGCCAAGAAGGTCAACCTGCTGCTCTACGCGGTACGGGCCCTCGGCTTCGCCCTCTACCCGCTCGCCGGGTCCCTCCCCGCCTTCGCCGCCGTCGCGCTGATCACGGCCCTCGCCGACCGCTCCTTCCCCATCGTGCAGCAGTCGCTCATCGGTGAAGTGGCCCGCGGCGGCGCCCGCGACCGGCTCCAGGCCTCCATCCGGGCCCTGCAGAACGCGGGCATGGGCGCCGGCGCCCTGATCGTCTCCGGGGTCCTGGCCCTGTGGGGCACGGCGGGGTTCACCTACACCGCCTGGGGCAACGCGGTCGCCTTCGCGCTCGCCGGACTGCTCGTCAGCCGGGTGAAGCCGGTACGGGACCACGCGTACGGCGAGCTCGGCGCGGGCGGCGCACCCGTCTCCGCCAAGCGTCCGCCCGCCGGTTACCGGATGGTGCTCGCCGACCGGCCCTTCCTGGGCCTGACCGCCGCCAACTTCCTTACCGCGCTCGGGTACTCGGCCCTGTCCGTCCTCTTCCCGCTCTACATCACCACCTGGCTGCACGGCCCCGACTCCCTCACCGGTGCGGCCTTCACCGTCAACACCGCGCTCTGCGCCGGGATCGGCGTCCTGATCGCGAGCCGGGTGCGGCGCTCCGGAGCCCGGCGCACCCGCTCCGCCGCCCTCGGGGCGCTGCTCTTCGCCGCGGCCTTCGTGGGGCAGATCGTGCTCGGCACGGTCCGGCCCGGACAGACCACGACGCTGGTCGCCCTGCTGCTGATCGTGGTGGTCTACACGGTCGGCGAACTGGTCCACAGCCCCTCGGCCGGCGCCCTGTCGGTCTCGGCCGCGCCCGAGGCCGTGCGCGGCCGCTACCTCGCCACCTACCAGGTGTCGTACTCCCTGGCCAGCGCCCTGGCCCCGTCGCTCTTCACCGGGCTGCTCGCCCTCGACGGCCGCCTGCCCTGGGCCTTCCTGACCGTCGCCGCGCTGGGCGCCGCGCTCGCGCTGACCCGGCTGGAGCGCCACCTCCCGGCGGAGGCGGTGTACGCCGCACGGCCGGCCGCGACTCCGGCTCCGGCCGCGGCCCAGGACCCGGCCCCCTCCCCCGCTCGCGAGCCGGCCGTCACGGCCGGCGCCTGAGGGGCGAGGTCAGGCGGGCTGCCACAGTTCGATCCGGTTGCCCTCGGGATCGGTGACCCAGCCGAACCGGCCTACGCCGTCCATGTCCTGGGTCTCCTGGGCCACGTCCGCCCCCTTGGCGCGCAACTGCGCGAGCATCGCGTCCAGGTCGCGGACGCGGAAGTTCAGCATGGTCTGCTGGGAGGGGGACCCGAAGTAGTCGGTCCCGGACTCGAACGGGGCGAACACCGTCGGTCCGGCGGCCTGGCGCCACAGACCGTGCTCGTCCGAGTCCAGCCCGAGGCAGTCCCGGTACCACGCACCCAGGGCCGCCGGGTCCGCGGCCCGCATGAAATATCCACCGATTCCCAGCACACGTTCCATACCCGCGATCCTGCCAGGCGGCCGTCAGAATCCCTTGCCGAGCGCGCCCAGCACCAGGGGGTTGATCCCGGTGTCGACCTCGGGGAGCGGACGGGGCTCGGATCCCCGGCCCGCGTACATGGGGCGTATCCCCCTCAGTCCCTTCGTGCCCTCGGCCGCCCACGGCGCGTCCGGCTCACTCCCGCCCGGGAGCGGCCGCCAGGGTGGTGTGGAAGCGGTAGCGGTCGGCGCGGTAGACGACGCGGTTGTACTCGCAGGGGCGGCCGTGCTGGTCGTAGGTGAGCTGTTCGATGTGCAGTACGGGAGCACCCTCGGGCAGGTCCAGCAGGGGGGCCTCGTCCGGGGGGACCAGGGAGGAGTGGACCGTGTAGCTCGCGCGGGTGGGGACGATGCCGCGTGCGGTGAGCTCGCCGTACAGCGAGGCGGTGGTGTAGTCGGCCTCGCCGATGCCCGGGGCGCGCTCGGCCGGGACGAGGGTGACGGAGTGGCACATGACCGCGCCGTCGAAGAGCCGCACCCGGTCCAGCTCGAAGATCACCGCCCCGGGCAGCACCTGGAGGGTGTCCGCCTCCTCGAAGTCCGCGGGGCGCAGCCCGGCGGCGAACACCCGCGCGGTCGGCGTGAAACCGCGCCGGCGGCTGTACTCCCTGAGCCCGCCGATGAGCTCGGAGGTGTGCTCGAAGGCGGGAAGGACTCCGGAGCCTGCCGCGACGTGCCAGCCCGCCCGTTCCGCCGAACCGACCCGGCCCTCCTCCTGGAGCGCGTGCAGCGCCTTGCGGAGCGTGACCCGGCTGACGCCGAGACGCTCGCAGAGGTGGCGCTCGGAGGGCAGGCGCGTGCCGGGGGCGAGGGCGCCCGCGGCGAGGGCTTCGGCGATCGCGTCGCGCGCCTGTACGTGGACGGGCCGCGCCCCGTCCCGGAGGACGGGCCGCAGGTCGAGAGGCTGATTCACCCCTCCAGTATTCACCGGCGCGGACCCCTCTCCATACCAGGAATGGACCAGAAGGATGAGGCGCATCCGGGCTGGCGCGGCCCACGGGCCTGGGATTGGGGGACCTTCGGCCGGGTTCCGGTGCTCCGCTGTGGTCTATTTTTGGTCTACATCTGGTCCATACGCAACGTCTGGTCCACGCAACGGGAAGAAGCGCACGGGATGGACAGCCGACGGAGCTCCGGGATCATCAGTCTGGCGACGGGCAAGCTGACCGCCGCTTCCCGGCGCCACCACATCGTGGAGACGGCGTGCCGGGAGGGCTACGTCTCCCTCGAACGGCTCGTCCGCGAACTGGACGTCAGCTCGATGACCATCCACCGCGACCTCCGGCTCCTGGACTCCCTGGGCGAGGTGCGCCGGGTCCGCGGTGGCGCGGTCGCCCCCTGGATGACCACGGCCTCGTGACGCAGCAGAACGCCGCCCGCGGTCCCCATCGAGACCACGGGCGGCGCGTCACGCCATACGGCCGGCAGCCGGCAGCGACTAGTCGGTGCCGAACTCCATCGCGGCACGGTCCAGCAGCTCGTCGTCGCCGGAGACCTCGCCGCGCGAGGCGATCGCCTCGGCGCCGCCCTCGGGCATGGCACCGATCAGGCCGGAGCCGGGTGCCTCGACGGCGCCGATCAGCGCGGGGTGCGTGGTCCCGACGATGCCGAGGCCGGCGTACTGCTCCAGCTTCGCGCGGGAGTCGGCGATGTCGAGGTTGCGCATGGTGAGCTGGCCGATGCGGTCGACCGGGCCGAACGCCGAGTCCTCGGTGCGCTCCATGGAGAGCTTGTCCGGGTGGTAGCTGAACGCCGGACCCGTGGTGTTCATGATCGAGTAGTCCTCGCCACGGCGCAGACGCAGCGTCACCTCGCCGGTGATCGCCGTGCCGACCCAGCGCTGCAGGGACTCGCGGATCATCAGCGCCTGCGGGTCCAGCCAGCGGCCCTCGTACATGAGGCGGCCGAGGCGGCGGCCCTCGTTGTGGTACTGGGCGACCGTGTCCTCGTTGTGGATCGCGTTGACGAGGCGCTCGTACGCGGCGTGCAGCAGGGCCAGGCCCGGAGCCTCATAGATCCCGCGGCTCTTGGCCTCGATGATCCGGTTCTCGATCTGGTCCGACATGCCCAGGCCGTGGCGGCCGCCGATGGCGTTGGCTTCCATGACCAGGTCGACGGCGGAGGCGAACTCCTTGCCGTTGATCGTGACCGGGCGGCCCTGCACGAAGCCGATGGTCACGTCCTCGGTGGCGATCTCGACCGAGGGGTCCCAGAACCGGACGCCCATGATCGGGTCGACGGTCTCCACACCGGTGTCGAGGTGCTCCAGGGTCTTCGCCTCGTGGGTGGCGCCCCAGATGTTGGCGTCGGTGGAGTAGGCCTTCTCGGTGCTGTCGCGGTAGGGCAGCTCGTGGGCGAGCAGCCACTCCGACATTTCCTTGCGGCCGCCGAGCTCGGTCACGAAGTCCGCGTCGAGCCACGGCTTGTAGATGCGCAGGTGCGGGTTGGCGAGCAGGCCGTAGCGGTAGAACCGCTCGATGTCATTGCCCTTGAAGGTCGACCCGTCGCCCCAGATCTGGACGTCGTCCTCCAGCATCGCGCGCACCAGCAGCGTGCCGGTGACGGCGCGGCCCAGCGGCGTGGTGTTGAAGTAGGCGCGGCCGCCCGAGCGGATGTGGAACGCGCCGCAGGCGAGAGCGGCCAGGCCCTCCTCCACGAGCGCCGCACGGCAGTCGACCAGGCGCGCGATCTCGGCGCCGTACGCCGTAGCGCGCGTGGGCACCGACTCGATGTCGGGCTCGTCGTACTGGCCGATGTCGGCGGTGTAGGTGCAGGGGACGGCACCCTTGTCGCGCATCCAGGCGACGGCGACGGAGGTGTCGAGGCCTCCGGAGAAGGCGATACCGACGCGCTCGCCGGTGGGCAGGGAGGTGAGAACCTTTGACATGGGATGAGTATGCGCGACGATGCATTTTCATGCAAAATCCCGGGCCGGGAAGTTACCGGGAACCGGGCGGGCGTGCCGTCATTGTGGCGCGCTACCGGGCCTGCGGCGAGTCCGGCGGGGCGAAGGGGCCCCCGGCGGCGAAGGCGTGGCGGGCGAAGTTCTCGGCGATGCGCACGTGGCCCGCCGGGTCGGGGTGGAGGTCGTCCGGCAGCGGCAGCTCGGCGTGGTCCGCAGCCCCGTAGAGCTCGCGGCCGTCGAGGTAGTGCAGGTGCGGGTCCCCGGCCGCCCGCTGCGCGACGATCCCGGCGAGCGCCTCGCGGACGACATTGAGCGTCAGGCGTCCGGCGGCCCGTTCGGCGGGGTCGCCCAGCGCCTTGAACCGCAGGGTCCCGGTGCTGAAGTCGGTGGTGAGCGGGCCGGGGGTGTCCTCCTGGATCGGGCACAGGAGGGGCGACACGACGAGGAGCGGCGTCGCGGGATGGCCCTCGCGGAGGGTGTCGAGGAAGCCGTGGACCGCGGGGGCGAAGGCGCGCAGCCGCATCACGTCGAGGTTGACGAGGTTGATGCCGATCTTGACGCTGATCAGGTCGGCGGGGGTGTCGCGCATCGCGCGGGCGGTGAAGGGGTCCAGCAGGGCGCTGCCGGAGAACCCCATGTTGAGCAGGTCCACCGCACCCCGCGCCGCGGCCAGGGCCGGCCAGGTGCCGGTGGGGCGTTCCGCGTTCGAGCCGTGGCTGATGGAGCTGCCGTGGTGCAGCCACACCCTGCGCCCGCTGTCCGGCGCCGGGGTGACGGGGGCGTCGGTGCGCAGCGCGATCAGTTCGGTGATCTCGGTGTGGGGGAGCCAGATCTCGACGTCCTTGTCCCGCGCGGGCAGATCCGCGAAGCGGGCGGTGCCGGGCGGGCCCTCTTCGAGTTCGACCGCCTGGGTGGCCAGGTCGAGGGTGCGGACCCGGCCGCCGGGCACGGTGGCCCGGGCCGTGAGCACGCCGTCGACGACCAGGTCGTACGCGCCGTCCGGCGAGGCCGGGAAGCCCCGGTAGGCCCGCTTGGTGGGCAGGGCGTCCAGTTCGATGACGGTGGCGCGGGTACGGAAGGCGAGGCGCACGCCGGACGGGCGGGCCTCGGCCGTGGCCAGCTGGTCGTCGGGGATCTGCAGGCGGGCCCGGGCGGGCAGCCGGTGGGGCAGCAGGCCGTGCGCGGTGCGTTCCACGTCTGCGGCGCCGCGCAGGAGGTCCTCGGTGACCGGCGTGGTGACGGATGGGGTGGCGGAAGGGGTGACAGGGGTGTTCATCGCCTCGGCCTCGTGATCGGGGACTGATGGGTCTCGGGGTGTGCGCGCCCGCGGGCGCGGGTGCGGGTGCGGGTGCATGGGGCCGCTCAGGACGTCGGCCAGTTGCGCAGCATCACGTCGAGCGAGTCCACCATCCGGTGCCAGGACTCCTGCGGGTCCACGGCGGTGTGGCTGAAGCCGCCGCCCAGCTCCAGGCTGACGTAGCCGTGGAAGACGCTGCCGAGCATCCGGACCGCGTGCGTCTGTTCCGGTTCCGCCAGGTCGTAGCCGCGCAGGAGGGCCCGCGTCATCTGGGCGTGCCGGACGCCCGCGCTGGCGGCCGCCGTCTCGGGGTCGAGCCGGAAGCGGGCGGCGTCGTAGCGGCCGGGGTGCTCGCGGGCGTAGTCCCGGTAGGCGTCAGCGAAGGCGGCGAGGGCGTCTTTTCCGGCCCGCCCGGCCAGGGCGGCCGCGACCCGGTCGGCCAGTTCCTCCAGGGCGAAGAGGGCGATCCGGGTCTTGAGGTCCCGGGAGTTCTTCAGGTGCGAGTAGAGGCTCGCGACCTTGACGTCGAACCGCCGGGCGAGCGCCGAGACGGTCACCTGCTCGAAGCCGACCTCGTCGGCGAGTTCCGCGCCCGCCCGGGTCAGCCGCTCGGTGGTCAGTCCTGCTCGAACCATCATGTGCCTCCTAGCTGGCGATAGCCATTATGCATTTGCCTAAAACCTTTAGGCAAATTAGCCTACCGCTCATGAAGCCGTTGACCGAGCAAGAGATCCGTGCCGCCTTCGTGAACTGCACCAAGGGCGAGGCCAAGCGCCTGTCCGTTCCCCGCGACCTGGCCGAGCGGCCCTGGGACGACCTGGACTTCCTCGGCTGGTGGGACCCCAAGGCCCCCGAGCGCGCCTACCTCGTCACCGAGCTGGACGGCCGCACGGTCGCCCTCGCGCTGCGCACCTCCGGCGCCGCCCCCTCCCAGGCGCGGCGCAGCATGTGCTCGCTGTGCCTGACCACCCACACCGGGGGCGTCTCCCTGATGGTCGCGCCGAAGGCGGGCAAGGCGGGGCAGCAGGGCAACACCGTGGGCGCCTACATCTGCGGGGACCTCGCCTGCTCGCTCTACGTACGGGGCAAGAAGAACGCGGGCCCGGACGGCCGGCTCCACGAGTCGCTGACCCTGGAGGAGAAGATCCAGCGGACGGTCGCGAACCTCGCCGCGTTCTTCGCCAACGTCACGGCCGTCGGCAGCACCGGCGCCAGCGCATCGGCGACGTCGACGGCGACGGCCTGAAGCACCCCTCCCCTACTCCGTACGAGCCCTCTTCGGCGCCCGTTCGGCCCCATGGGCCGAGTTCATGATCATCGGGCTGCCCGGAAATCGTTTTGATGCTGCCATCCGGCCGAAGGCGATCTGGGAGGGCTGCGTGGCGCGCATGCTGTCATCGACACACCGTGGAGGACTCCGACTCCGGCGACGGGGCAGGACCTGGAGGGTGGCCGGAGCGGTGGCCGGGGTGGTCTTCGTCGTCGCCGCCGCGCCGCAGTCGGCGTCGCGGCCCGCCGACGGGCCGCAGCCGGGCGGCGAGCACCCCGGCTCCGTCGAGCTGCTGGTCGGCCGGGTGCTGGACGACGGGGGCCGGCGGTGCGCGATGGACGCCTTCCGGGCGGAACTGTGCGGCGGACTGGAGCAGCAGCTGGTCCGGGCCACCGCCAGCGGGGCCGGTTCCGTGGTGCGCGATCCCTCGTCCCGCGGCGCGGCCGGAGCGGCGGCGCACACCGTCGTCCTGCCCACCGACGCGGCAGGCCCCCTGGAGATCGCCCTCGCCGGACCGGGCCTGCTCACCTACGTCACCGTCCACGACGGTCACGGCCGCTACGTGGGCGGCGCCCTGGGCGCCCGGGGCCACCGCTGGGGCAACACCGAGCCGCTGCGCGCCGGTGAGACCTACACCGTCCGGGTCGGCGCCCAGGACGCGGCGGGCACCCCGGTCGGCGTAACCATGGCGTTCCGGACCGCGGCGGCGGCACAGGACGACCGGCTCACCGCCGAGTTCGGGCCCCGGCCGGGCACGTACGGCGCGGGACAGATCGTGACCGCCTCCCTGAGCCGCCCCGTCCCCGCCGCCGACCCGGCCGCGCGGGCCCGGCTGGAACGGGCCCTGCAGGTCACCTCGGAACCGGCGGTCGACGGGGCCTGGCACTGGGTCGACGACTCGACCCTGCACTACCGGCCCCGTACCTACTGGCCCGCACACGCGGTGGTGCACGTGGTCAGCGGTCTCGACGGGGTCGAGGTCGGGGAACGGGAGTACGGCGGGCCCTCGGAGGACCTGCGGTTCACCGTCGGGGACCGGATCGAGGCGCTCACCGACGCCGCCGCGCACGAGATGACCGTACGGCGCAACGGCCGGATCGTCCGGACCATCCCGGTGACCACCGGGAAGGCGGGGTTCCTGACCCGTACCGGCGTCAAGGTCGTGCTCGGCAAGGAGCGCAAGGTGCGCATGCGCGGGGACACCGTGGGCATCAAGCGCGGCACGAGCGAGTTCTACGACCTGCCCGTCTTCTACGCGACCCGCGTGACGTGGAGCGGGGAGTACGTGCACGCCGCGCCCTGGTCGGTCGACGCGCAGGGCGAGGAGAACGTCAGCCACGGCTGCACCGGCATGAGCACGGCCGACGCGGCCTGGTTCTTCGACACGGTGCGGGAGGGCGACGTGGTCTCGGTGGTGAACAGCGGCGGCGAGCCGATGGCCCCCTTCGCCAACGGGTTCGGCGACTGGAACCTCAGCTGGGACGCCTGGCTGGCCGGCAGCGCCCTGGGCGGCGCCACCGACGCCCCCCTCGCATCCGCCGCGGCACTCGCACCGGCGCACACCCCGTCCCGGCTCCTCCCCCTCACCTGACCGATCCACTTCCACACGGGCAAGGAAGAAGCCCCCGGGGACCTTGGGGAGTCCGGGGGCTTCTTCCTTGTCAGGCGGGAGGCACCGGCATTGATCCACAACTGATGCTCAAGGCCCTACGTCGCCAGGACTTGGGGCTCGCCGTGAATGGCGGTGTGTCGCGTCGTGGGCCGTGAGGGCGGCTGCCAGGTGGCGGGCCGAGGTGGGGTCGGTGGCGTCGTGGCCGGTGAGGAGGCGGATGCGGCCCAGGCGGTAGGTCAGGGTGTTGCGGTGGACGGTGAGGGCTTCGGCGGCCTCGGCGCGCCGGTAGCCGGCCGCGATGAACTCACGCAGCGTGGCGATCAGATGGGGCTGGTCGTCGAGGGGTTCCAGGACGCGGGCCAGGGCGTCGCGGGCCGGTCCGGGCTGCACGAGCTGGTACTCGACGGCCAGGTCCGACAGTCGGTAGAGGCCCGGCGGGCGCCCCAAGTCCTCGGCCAGGGAGAGGACTTCGGAGGCCTCGGTCTGGGCCTGCGGGATCGCTCCGTGGTCCTCGGCGACGGCGGCGGCCGCCGTGCACCGGAGCTCGGCCGCGGTGTCGAGGCGGGTGAGCAGGCGCCGGGTGGTGCCGTCCGCGCCGAGCGGGACCAGGAGGACTCCGCCTTCGCCCTTGAACGTGGCCAGCACCTCGGGGTTGCCGTCCAGTTCGGAGCGCAGGGCGCGCAGGATCCGGTTCGTCGCGCCGCCGGGCGCCTCGGGCAGGCGCAGGACGACCACCTCGTACCGTTCGGCGAGGGTGCGCCCGTACCGTTCGGCCGCGCGGCGCGCGGGGCGGCCCGCGAGCAGGACGCCGGCGAGGTTGCGGCCGTGTTCGCGCTGCTCCCAGTCGAGGTCGGCCTGTTCGCGCAGGTAGGCCTCGGCGACCTTGGGCATGACCTCGCCGAGGAACGTCAGCAGGCCTGTGACCAGGGCGTACGGGTCTGCGACGGGGTCCGGGCCGGTCGCGGCGAGCTCCCAGGCACGGCGGGCGCCGAGCGGGTAGACCCGTAGCACCGCCTCCAGGGGAACCCCGTCGCGGGCCCGCTCGGCGCCCCAGGCGACGGGGGCCGCCAGCTCCGCCTCGGTGGGCGCCCGGCCTTCGGCGACGGTGGTGAAGAAGAGCCGCAGCACGGCTTCGGTGTTCGCGACGAGGTCCCCGCCGAGGACGCTGTCGGGCAGCAGCCGGTAGGCGGGGATGTCGGCGGTCAGCCGGGCGACGGTCTCGGCCGCCATCTCCGGTATCCGGGGCAGCAGCGCGGCGGCGAGCCCCGCCGCGGCCCCCGACTCCCCGCCCGAGGTCACGTCCGAGGTCACGCCCGCGTCGTCCATCCCCGCATTGTCACCGTGCACAAACGCGGGAGGAAGCATTCTGCGCGTACCGCCAGGGGACAGGGGCGGCGCGCCGGAGCATTCTGTGCAGTCCGACCAGTGCATGACCCCCCGTCAGGAGATGTCGTATGGTCCGCCGTACCCGTACCCGTACCCGTGCGTCGCGCACCCGCACCCTGCTCGCCAGGGCCGCCCTCCCGCTGGCCCTCGTGCTCGGCGCCGCCTTCCCGGCGCACGCCGCCACCGAGGGCGTCACGGGAGGCGGGGTCAACGACTTCTCCTGCCGGCCGAGCGCCGCGCACCCCGAGCCCGTGGTGCTCCTCCACGGCACCTTCGCCACCTGGTACGAGGACCTCAACTTCCTCCAGCTCGACCTGGCCGCCCGCGGCTACTGCACCTTCGCCCTGACCTACGGCGCCTACGACGGCTTCCCGTTGGCCGGCGGCCTCAAGCCGGTGGCCGTCTCGAACCTGGAGATCAAGGAGTACGTGGAGAAGGTGCGCGGCGCGACCGGCGCGGCCCAGGTGTCCGTCGTCGGCCACTCCGAGGGCGGGCTCCAGGCCCTCTACCTCGCCAAGATGCAGGGCATCCAGCCCCACATCAAGGCGGTCGTGGCCATCGCTCCCCCGACCCACGGCACGAACGCCGCCGGGCTGCTGGACCTGGGCGACAAGCTGATCGGCCGGGAGACCATGGAGAAGATCGTGACCACGATCGGCATCCCGGTGCTCGCCGACGAGGTACCCGGCGGTCCCGCGATCCTGGCGCTGAACAACGGTCCGGTGGCCCAGCCCGGGATCGCGTACACCATCATCACCTCGCGCTACGACGAGCTGGTGACCCCGACCGGGACGGCGTTCGTCCGCGAGCCGGGGGTCAAGAACCAGTACGTGCAGGACTTCTGCCCCTTCGACCCGGTGGGCCACATCGGCGAGGCCTACGACCTCAACGTCTGGCACATGGTCCGCAACGCCCTCGACCCGCGCCGGGCCACCCCGATCCTGGTGTGTGCGGTCGGCTCGCCCGGGTAGGCGGCGGGGGCTGGAGAAAAGACCTAGGGAAGCGGCCCGCCCCGGGCCGTGAGCCACAGGGAGTACCACTCCTCGTGGCCGAGGTCCGGGGCGCGCAGCGCGGCGTCGCGGCAGGCCCGGATGCGCTCGGGGCGGCCGGTGCCGATCACGGGGGCGATCCGGGCCGGGTGGCGTTGCAGCCACCACAGCAGGATCGCCTCCGGCGTCGTGTCCTTCGCCTTGGCCAGAGCGCGCAGGTGCTCGGCGGTCGCATGCTCCCCCACGCTGGACTCCCGCCCGGTGAAGCGGCCTTGGGCCAGCGCCCCGTAGGCCTGGAGGCGGACTCCGTTCGCCGTGCAGTACTCGACGGTGCCGGCCGGGAAGCCGACGGCCGCCGCGGCCGGGGTGTTCACGAGGACCCCGTCCTCCAGCCAGTCCCGCCGGTGCAGGCTCATCTCCAGCTGGTTGGCGACGAGCGGGACGTCGAGGTGGCGTTGCAGGTGGGCGCACTGGGCGGCGTTCATGTTGGAGACGCCGAACTGCCGTACGAGGCCTTGGCGGTGCAGCGAGGTGAGGGCCTCGGCGATCTCCGCCGGGTCCGCCAGGGGGTCGGGCCGGTGCAGGAGCAGGACGTCGATGACGTCGGTGCGCAGCCGCGTCAGGCTCTCCTCGACGCGGCGCAGGATGCTCGCGCCCCGCAGGTCGTAGATGCCGGGGCGGTCGCCTTCGGCGAGCCGGATGCCGCACTTGGTCTGCAGCGTGATGCGCTCGCGCAGACCGGGGGTGCGGGCCAGCACCTCGCCGAAGACGGCTTCCGCCTTTCCGTGCCGGTAGATGTCGGCGTGGTCGAACATCGTGATGCCGCTGTCGAGGGCGGCCTCGATGACCGCCTCGGCCTCGTCGATGTCCTCGGCCCCGTACGGGCCGGGCTCCCAGCTCCCGCCGAGAGCCATGCAGCCGTAGATCAGCCGGGTGTCGCCTGTCACTGGTGCCGTGATCGCCATGCGGTCACCCTACGAGGCGGACGCCTTCCACAGAACCCGCTTCCCGTCCAGGATCACCAGCTCTCCGGAGCTGCGCAGGAGCAGGCGGGCACCGGGGTGGCCGCCGGTTCCGCTGGACCAGACCTCGGCGCCGTCGGCGTCGCGCACGCGCAGTTCGCCGTCGGTGAGCACGGCGTCGTGCCCGACGCCGCCGGTGTACGTGCGCCAGGTACGGGTGCCCTTGGCGTCGAGCAGGGCCAGGTCGCCCGTGGCGTCGAGGGTCAGCCGGGCCTTCCCCGCGTCGAGGACGTCGCCGGGGCGCAGCACGGAGGCGGTGTGGAACTCGATGGAGTCGTCGAGTTCCCCCTTGGCCAGGGCGCGCAGGACGGGGAGGGAGGGGCTGAAGGCGTAGACCGAGCCCTCGGTGCGCACGAACCGGCCGAAGTAGAGGGTGTTGGCCCGGCTGCCGGTGCCGTCCGCCGAGGGGGTTTCGAAGGCGATGGGCGAGTCGGGGCCGAGCACCGGGTCGCAGCCGGTGCGGGGGTTGCGGCCGGCCGGGAAGTCCGGCTCGTTCACCCACTTGCGCATCACCAGCTCGAACTGCCCCACCAGGTCCGACTGGTGGCAGACGAAGACCAGCCCGCGCGGGGCCTGCGGACCGTGCTCCTCGCCCAGTTCGGGCTTGTAGACGGGGCCGTACGGGATTCCGCGCCGCATCAGGCGCCGTGCGTCGAGCTCCGCCTGGGTCACGGGGGGCCGTCCCGGGGCCAGGACGAGGCCGCCGCGCGGGTTCCCCTTGCGGATGTGCGCGAACAGCGGCATCTGCCAGCCCTGCGGGTCCTGGCCGTAGTCGAGTCCGGCGTCGGGGTGCTTGCCCGGCACGGGCAGCTGCTCCGCCGCGGGGCACAGGGCGACCGGCATGCCGCCGGGCCAGCGGCCCATCAGGCGGGCTCCGAGCCACTCCCGGCCGGCGTCGGCGGGAGCGGCTCCGGCGCGCTGGAGTTCGGCGAGGCGCAGGGCGACCTGGGTCCACCAGCCGGGCACGTCCTGCGCGAGGCGGCGTACCACCTGGAAGGCGCCGCCGGTGGCCCAGGCGGGCAGGCCGGTCGGGCGCTTGTTGACCCGCTCGGGGCCGACGACGAACTCGCCGGCCGGGATCAGCCTGGTTCCGGGCTTTCCGAGGACGCCGGCGGGGTCGGCCGGATCGGGCTCGTCGAAGCCCCGTACGCCGGGCTGGCTGATGCAGTCGAGGAAGCCGAAGTGCTCGTGCCCGCGCAGCGCGCCGGGGAGGGTGGCCCCGTCCTGGCGGAACAGCACCGTCCCGCCGGCCCCGGCCGCGGCGGCGTGGTGTTCGGCGACGGCGGTGACGAGCCGTTCGGGCTGGTCGGCGGCAAGGGTGAGGACGGCGTGCACCGCGCGGCCGGGCTCCTCGGAGCCGAACAGCCAGGACTGCGGGGCGCTGGTGCCGGTGTCGCCGATCTGCTGCGCACGGGCGGCGGAGCCCTGGGTGAAGGCCTCGGCGCTGGAGCCGGGCGGAGCGGCGGGGAAGGGCTCCTTGCCCGCGAAGAGGCGCAGCCCCGGATGGGTCAGGCCGATCCCGGTCCACAGGGTGGCCATGGAAGCGGGGTCGATGCCTCCGCTGCGTCGGCGGGCCCTGCTGAAGGCGCGGTTGAAGCGGGCCACTTCCTCGGTGGCGGAGATCGAGGGCAGCAGGGCGGTCAGCCAGCGCCGGGCCTTGTCGGCGTCGCCGAAGTGGAGGAACAGGAAGCAGGCGTGGTCCTTGCGGAACCCGGCGAGGATGTCGCCCTGGGAGTCCCGGTCGGTGCGCAGCGGGAGGGCCTCGGGGGCGGTGTCCCTCCGCGCGGACTCCGGGGCCGCTCCCGCGGCCGGGCCCGCGACCGGGAGGACCGGCGCCTCGGCGGCCCGTGCCGTGGCGGCGAGGCCTGTGGTGAGACCGGCGGCGGTGAGGACCGCGGCCTGGACCACGGTCCTGCGGGCGGGTCCGGCGTGGGGGCAGCCCGGGGGCGGCGACGGGGCGAGGGCCATCGGCTTGCTCCAAGTGGCGAAGGGGCGGGGGCGAACGGTCGGGAACGGCCGGGTTCAGCGCAGCGGCGCCGCGGGCACTCCGGAGTCGAGCTTGATCCACTGGGCGACGCCGGGCACGCCCTTGGCATCGAGGAGGAAGAGCATGTAGTAGCCGGGAGGTGCGGCGGCGGCGGTCGGCGGAGCCTGCAGGGTGAGGGTGTCGCCCGCGCGCCGCTTGATCCGCAGTTCCACGTGGCGCTGGCTGGTGTTCACCGCGTGCGTGGCGGTGGTGGGCGCCAGCAGGACGGCCCGCTCGACCCGGTCGGGGGTGCTCGTGGTGACCTCGAAGCGGGTGTTGTGGCGGATCGGGCCGGTGGGCACCTTGCCGAGTGCGGGCCGGGCCCCCTGGTGGAGGTAGGCGGGCTCGTAGATCTCGATGGTGCCGTTCATCTGGTCCGTGATGTCGGCGTCGTTGGCGAGCTGCTGGAGCTCGTCCCCGGTGACCATGACGCGGCCGTCGGGCAGGACCACGGCATTGGAGTGGTAGCCGCGGGGAAGCCGCTGGGCGGGGCCGAGCTTCCAGTTCCCCTGTGCGTCGCGCATCTCGAACTGCCGGTACTTCAGATCGGCGTTCGGGTTCAGGACCCCGTTGCCGTAATCGCGGATGTCGTATCCGCCGCTCGCCGTGAGCAGCGTTCCGTCCGGCATCAGCAGGGTGTTGTCCTGGGTCCGGCCGAAGGCCCGGGGCTTCTCGACGGTCCAGCGGCCCCCGGAGAGCTTGTAGGTGTTCGGGTCGGTGCGGTCACCGCCGATGATCAGGGCCGCCTTGGGGCCCTCGTACCCGCCGGGCAGCGGCACGGCTCCCCCGTACAGCCGCATGCTGCCGTCGGGGCGGGGCGGCAGGTCGGTGCGGGTCTCCTTGACGGGGTCGAAGGCCCACTGTTCGTCGTGGACCCGGCCGAGCCCGTAGACCAGGCCGTCGCGGAGCGAGAAGAGCTGGGGGTAGTCGCGGGTGAAGGGGGCCTTCGCCTTGAACGGGCCGACCGGGACGTCGCGCGGGACGTCCGTCTTCTCCCGGGGCACGGGGTGCCCGAGGGCGGGGAAGCGCTCGACGAGCGGGGTCGGGGTGCCCCAGCCCAGCTCGGACTGGCCGGACATGATGAGCTGGCGGCCGTCCGCCCCGGTCACCACGGAGGGGTACCAGCGCCCGGTGGCCATGTCCTGGTTGCGGCTCCAGGTCTCCGTCCACGGGTCGAAGACCAGCGAGAGCTTGGCGCCGCTGCCTCCGTTGGAGCCGAGGTTGCCGCCGAAGACCCCGAGCATGCCGTTGGGGAGGAAGGAGTGGCCGGAGCAGAAGAACGGTGCGGGGCGCGGCGAGCCGGTCCCGTCGGGCATGTCGACCACCGGCGGCGTGACCTTGGTGAACGCCGCCGCGCCGGTGCCCTTCGCCGGGTCCCAGAGGAAGGCGCGGCCGGCGTTCGTGGCGCCGATGATGTTGGTGGGGGCGGGTTCCTTGGTGGGGTTGGTCTCGATCCGCTCGAAGGAGAAGAGCAGCACCTTGCCGGTGGGCAGCAGCGCGATGTGGGCGGCGAAGTCCGGCGAGTCGAAGTACTCCTTGAACACCCCGTACTTCTCCGGCGCCAGATCGGCGTTGGCCTCGGCCTGGGACTCCGTGAGGGCCTTCAGGCGGGCGCGGCGGGTGGTGTCGGGGTAGTCGGCGGCGTCCCGAAGCGCGACGCGGGTCCGGGCGTGCTCCTCGGCGTGCTCCTCACCGAGATTGCGCCGCTCGTCCGCGCTGATCTCGCGGCGCACCCGCTCGGGGGCGACGTACGGTGCCGGCCGCGCGGCGTCCGGATCGTACGGCGCTTCGTGCGCGGCCGCGGGGCCCGCGGGGAGCAGGCCGAGGAGGGTGCCGGCGACCAGGGCGCGGGCGACTCCGGGACGGGACATGGGGAACCCTTACGTGGGGGGGGGAGGCGGAGAGAGGGGGGTCTCAGATGCCGTGGGCGGTCACGAAGGCCATCCGGCGCAGCGCCTCGTGGAAGGCGTCGGGATCGACGTGCACGCCCGAGGCGTAGGCGTGGTTGAGCTGGAGGACCAGCCAGACGCCGTACCCGCAGATGCCGCCGAGCGCGGCGATGCCGAGGATCCCGCGCACGCCCTTGGGCCAGCCGATCAGGACCAGGAAGGCCACCGAGAGGACGGCCGCACCGATCAGGGTGGTCACCATGATGAGCGGCAGCCCGCCCTGGATGTCCGCCACCCGGACCCGGCGCTGTGCGAGCAGCCGGTTCACCGCGTCCCGCGCGTCGTCGACGGCCTTCGGCGGGGTCTCCGCGGGGACCTTGGCGACCAGTTGGTAGAGCCCGTAGGCCATGGCCCAGGTCTCCTCGTCGGTCTCGCCCTCGCGCATCCTGGGCCACTCGCGGTCGATGACCATGTGGGCGTACTTCTCGGAGTGTCCGCGCACCTCGGCCTTGGCGGAGGCCGGCATCCGGTCGGCGGCGAGGTAGAGGTCTATCAGCGCGCCTGCTTCCGCGTAGTTGCCCTTGCGTGCGACGGCCAGCTCCTGGGCGGAACTCACCATCAGGAAGGCAAGGGTGAGGATGAAGAAGGAGAAGACCACTCCCGCGGCGGTGCCGACGGCGGGACCCACGTCCGGCATCGTGCGGTTGCGTGCCACGTGGTGGCCGAGCTTCGCGGCGCCCACCGCGATGAGGGCGGCGCCTAAGACGGAGAGGACGGCGGCGACAGCCATGGGGCCGGGGACTCCTCGGTGCGGGGGCCGACGTGCAGCGCGCGCTGCCGGTGATCAACACACTCGGTGATCAACGCCGTGCGCGCGCGCCGGGGCCACCGATGGGGTGACGGGGCCCTGGCGGACCGTCACCCGGACGCACCAGGACCGGGGCTGTCGCCCCGTCCGGGCTGGGCGGAGGGCGGCGCGGCGCGGGGCCTCGGGTGGCCGAGGGCGGAGCCGCAGAGGGGCGGGGTCCGGGGAGCCAAAGGCGGCACGGGGCCCGGGAGCCAAGGGCGGCACGGGGCCCCGGGGGCCGCAGGCGGCGCGGCATGGGCGACCGGGGGCGACGCGGCGGACCGCGCGGTCGGCGGTCAGCCCTCCGTGGCGAGCGCCCGGCGGTAGGTCAGTCCGGGGCTGCCGTTCAGGACGGTCTCCCCCACCACCGTGAATCCGGTCCGCCGGAGCACCGCCGCCGATGCCGGGTTGTCCAGGGCCGCGGACGCGGTGAGGACGCCGAGCCCGTACTCCGTGGCGGCGATCCGGCAGATCTCCCGGACGGCGGCGGTGGCCGCGCCGCGGCCCGCCGCCCGTTCGCCGATCCGGTAGCCGAGGTCGGCGGCGCCGTCCGCGAGGTCCACCAGGTTGATGCGTCCGATCAGTTCCCCGGCGGTGTCCAGCACCACGTGGAAGCGGCACGCACCCGTGTCCTGCTCCGCGAGCAGGGCGCGGTGGCGGGCCGGGTAGTCCGCGAAGAACGCGTCCCCGCGGTCCGGTACGGAGCGGGCGAAGTACGCCCGGTTCTCCCGCTCGAAGGCCAGCAGGGCGTCTTCGTGATCGGCCCGGAGGCGTTCGATGCGCAGCATGCCGGGCAGGATATACGGGCTGTTCGGACGGGCGCCGCGGGTTTTCGGGGGGGCGGCCCGGGGAGCGTCGCGACGGGGCGGTGGGGGCCGAAATCCTCGCTCCCCGTACGGAAGTTGTGCGAGCGTAGGGCGGTCAGGTCCGGTCCGGGGGGACGGGCGACGGGGACGGCAACCGAACCAGGGGTGGGGAATGAAGACGGGAACACTGACGGGAACACTCACGACGAGCATCGCGGCGGCCGTGATCGTGACGGCGGGGCTGAGCGGCTGCACGGCCGGGGCCTCCGTCGGCAAGAAGGCGGCGGACTCGGCGGAGACGCTGGTCGCCACCCTCGCGAAGGCCTCCGACGAGGCCGCCGAGGCGGGCTCGGCCGAGGTCCTGATGAGCGTGGCGACGCCCGACACGGGCGGCAAGCCGGTGGAGATGAAGGGCACCTACTCCTGGGGCAACGGCCTCGCACTCGAGGCCGAGATGCCGGCCGAGTCCCTCCGGATGCAGGACCTGGTCGCCGACGGCACGATCACGTACCGGCTCGTCCAGGGTGCGTACTACTACAACATCGATCCGGCGCCGAGCGGCCCCCTCAAGGGCAAGACCTGGCTGAAGGTCGAGGCCTCGGCCGTGCTCGGCGAGCAGGGCGCCGCCGGGATGAACGCGGGCAACGGCGACCCGACGGCCGGACTGAAGTCGCTCAAGTGGGCCAGCGGCGTCACCAAGGTCGGCCGGGAGGACGTCAACGGCAAGAGCTCCGTCCACTACCACGCGACGGTTCCGGTGGACAGGCTGGGCGACGCGAAGGCGATGTTCGGCGCGGTGGCCGGGAGCAGTGCGACCGAGCTCGTCTCGGACATCTGGGTCGACGACACGGGGATGCCCTCCCGGCTGAACCAGACCGTCGGGGACGTCACCGTGAACCTGGACTTCCTGTCCTTCGGCGTCACGAAGGACATCCCGGCCCCGCCGGCCGCCGACACGGCCGATGTCACCGAGGACGTCAAGAAGGGCAGGGCCGCGCAGGGCTGACGGACGGGGCTCAACCGCGTGCCCGGCCGGCATGGCGGCGCCGGGCACGCGGTGCGCACCGAACGGTCCGGTTCCTACACTGGCCTCGGCACGCACCGCACCGCCCCCACGCCGCCCCGCAGGTACGAAGGACTCCCCCATGGAAGCCGACCCGGCGAACGCCACCGACGCCCACGGCATCCCGGTCATCCCCGTTTCCTCCGAAGCCGTCCGGCGCAAGCGCCGGGCGATCGTCGACGCGGCCGCCGCGGAGTTCCTCGCCGGGGGGTACGCGGCCGCCTCCATGGACGCGATCACCAGCCGCGCCGGGGTCTCCAAGGCGACGCTCTACAAGCATTTCGGCACCAAGGAGCGGCTGTTCCTCGCCGTCATCGGCGGCATCCTGCGCGAGACCTACGCCGGCCGCGAACCGGACGGCTCCGCCCTCGTGGAAGCCGCCGATCTGCGCGCCGCCCTGATCGCCCTCACCGGCGACTGGGCCGCGCTGCTGCTGCGCCCCGACATCATGGCCCTGCGCCGCCTGGTGATCGGGGAGATCGACCGGTTCCCCCAGCTGGGCCGGCTCTGGTACCGGGTCACGTACGACATGTACAACGGGCCCCTGGTCGAGGCCTTCACCGAACTCGCCCGGCGCGGAAGGCTCCGCCTCCCGGACCCCGAGCTCGCCGTCCGGCAGCTGGTCGCGACCACGGTCGGCGTCCCGCAACTGGTGCACACCTTCGCACCCGGCACCGGGACCGGCCCGGCGGAGTTGACCCGCGTCGTCACCTCGGGGGTCGACCTCTTCCTGGCCGGCTACGCAGCTCCGTAGCCGCGCCCGCACGGGACCCCGCTCCGCAACGTCCCTTGCATGCCTTACGTTCCTACGGAGCGGGGCACGCGGGTCAGCGGTCCTGTGAGAGCCCGTACAGCTCGGCGAAGGTGCCGCCGAGGGCGGTCAGTTCGGCGAAGGTGCCGGTCTCGATGACCCGGCCCTTGTCGAGGACGATGATCCGGTCGGCGAGGCGGCAGTTCTCCATCCGGTGGGTGACGATCATGGTGATCCGGTCCTCCTTCATCTCCTGCAGGCCGGCGAAGATCCGGTGCTCCCCACGGGCGTCCATCGCCGAGGTGGGCTCGTCCATGATCAGCAGCCGGGGCCTGCGGTGGAAGGCGCGGGCGCACGCCAGTCGCTGCCACTGGCCCCCGGAGAGCTCGTGGCCGCCCCACAGGGAGCGGGCCAGGAGCGTGTCCAGACCGTGCGGATATCCGCGGACCGCCTTGCTCATGCCGACCGCGTCGAGCGCGTCCCACACGGCGTCCTCGCCCCGCGCGCCGGGCTGGCCCAGGGTGACGTTGTCGCGGACCGTGAAGGGCCACTGCGCGTAGGACTGGGCGACCAGCCCGACGTGGCTCCACAGGGTCCGCTGGTCGTGCGCGCGGGTCGGGGTGCCGTCCCAGTACGCCTCCCCGTCGCTCGGGACCGTGAGGCCTGTCAGCAGCCGGATGAGGGTGGACTTCCCGGCGCCGTTCTCGCCGACGACGGCGATGATCTCGCCGCGGGACAGGGACAGGCTCACCGGCCCGAGCGCCGGGGTGTCCTTGCCCGGGTAGGTGTACGAGGCGTTCTCCAGGCTGACCTTCTCCGGCGGCCCGGCCTCCACGCCGCCCCGGGTGACGGCCAGTTCGCGGGCCTGTTCCAGGAAGAGCCGGTAGTCCTCGAGGTAGAGGGCGTGCTGGAACATTGCGGCGCCGTAGACCACCAGGCTGGACAGGGCGGCGGCGGAGGTCCGCATCGCGACGATGGCGGTGCCGGCCGCCGCCAGGGCCATGGAGCCGGACAGGACCAGCGCGCCCAGCGCGGCCCAGGTGCCGAGCTGGAAGAGGCCGCCGAGGGCCGCGGCGAGGAGCGAGACCCGCAGGTACCGCGGGGCGGAGCCGACGAGTTTGGCGTCGATGCGGGCGCAGACGGCGGCGTACCAGGCGTGCGCGTGGGGGCGCATGGAATTGCAGCGCAGCTCGTCGCCCAGTTTGTGCGTGGTGAGGTACCAGCGCATCATCCCGCGGATGTTGCGGGAGGCGATCGTCTCGTTGTGGAGTGCGTGGTCCAGGCGGGCGGCGATGACCGCGCCCACTCCGCGCGGTACGACGGAGAGCAGGAGCAGCGGCATCAGGACGGGGTGGACCACGGCGAGGACCCCGGCCACCGCCACCAGGTTGACCAGGCCGTTGGTGAAGGCCATCGCGTCCTTGACGAGCATGGAGGACCGGGCCGCGCCGATCTCGGCGGCCTCCGAGCGGTCGGTGAACGCCGGCTCGTCGTAGGCGGAGACCTCCACGTCCATGTGGGCGTCGACCATCTCCAGGTCGGCCGTCGTGGACAGGCGCGGGGTGAGGCGGCGGGCCGCGCCGCCGGCGACGATCTGGGCCGTCGTGCCCGTTCCGGCCGCGAGGGCGGCCACGGCCAGCGGCCGGGCGGCGTCCGCGATGCGCTCGGCCGCGCCGCCGCCGGTCAGCAGCGGGCCCATCGCTTCGGCGACGGCCCCGAGGGACACGGCCGTGCAGAACCCGGCGAGGACCTGGCCCGCCAGCAGCAGGGTCGCGGAGGCGGGGTCGATGCGCCAGGCCATCCGGGCCGTCTGCGCGAGGGCGGCGGGCAGCCGCGCGGCCATCTCCCGGAGCGAGAGCTGCTCCATGGCCTCCTGGTGGGCGCCCCAGGCGAACGTGAACTCGGGTGGGTCGGCGGGCGCCGGATCCTGTGGTGCCACCGGTTCGGCCTGGGTGTTCCGTGCCGTCTTCTCAGCCACGTGCAGCTCCTTCACGTCGTCGTCGAACAGCGGTGGTTCCCGCCGGACGGCGCCGCTCCGCGGCATGGCGGAGCGGGGCCGCGAGGCGTCCCCGGGAACCGTTCGAGAGGTCGAGTGAGGGAGTACATCCGAGCCCGGAACGCGGAGTAACGAGAACCGGCCTTCGTCGCGGAGCGGTGGGAACGGGCGCGCGAGGCCGCGGGGACGGAGGGCCGGAGCGGGCACGGGGGCCAGAACGGCCTGATCCCGACGGAGCGCAGGGGAAATGCCTTGCACTCCCCCGGCTCACGCCGGGAGGCGTGGTGGCCGACAGGGTGAAGCCGAGCGGGCGCATCCGGGTCCCGCCCCCGGGCTCCGTCAGGTGCCCAGCGGGAGGGTGGCGACCAGGCGGGCTCCCTTGGGGGAGTCCCGGACGGTGAGGGTGCCTCCGAGGCGCAGGGCGATGTCGCGGGCGATGGCCAGGCCCAGGCCGGTGCCGCCCTCGTCGCGGGCGCGGGCGTCGTCGAGCCGGGTGAAGCGTTCGAAGACCCGTTCGCGGTCGGCGGGCGCGATGCCGGCTCCGTCGTCGGTCACTTCGAGGACGGCCTCGCCCCGGGTCTCGTCCAGCCGCAGGACGAGGCCGACGTGCTGCTCGGCGTGGCGGGCGGCGTTGTCCAGCAGGTTGGTGACGAGCCGCGACAGCCAGATCGTGCTGCCGCGGACCGCGATCCCGGGGGCGACGTCCGCCCGGACGGCGACCCGCCCGCCCCGGCGGGTACGGGCCGCTTCGCGGACCACCTCCGTGAGGTCGACGGCGGCGGCCGGCGGTGGTTCCGAGGTGTCGAGGCGGGCCAGCAGGAGCAGGTCGGCCGCCAGGTCCTGGAGCCGTACGGTGTCCTCCAGCGCGCCGCTGACCAGCTCGCCCCACAGCTCGGGATCCGGGTGGGCCTGCGCGACCTCCAGCTGGGTGCGGAGCACCGTGATCGGGCTGCGCAGTTCGTGCGAGGCGTCGGCGATGAAGCGGCGCTGGCGGATCCCGGCCGCTTCGAGCCGGTCCAGGGTGGCGTTCATGGTGACGGCGAGCCGGGCCACCTCGTCGCGGGTGGGCGGTACGGGCACCCGCCGGTGCAGTTCGCGGTCGCCGATCTCGGCCATCTCGGCGCGGATCGCCTCGACGGGGCGCAGGGCCCAGCCGGTGACCCGCCAGGTGATCAGGGCCACGACCAGGACGAGCAGCGGGACCACGACGGCCAGCACCGCCATGATGGTCTCGTCGGCGGTGTCGGCGTCCCGGAGCGAGGTACCCGCGTAGACGGTGACCAGGCCGTTCGCCGTGACGGTGGTGACCTGCACGACGCGCTGGCGGTGTTCCTGGCGGACCCGGCCGCCCTTCCAGGTGCCGCGGACCGTGCCGGGTGCGTCGGGCGGTTCGGGGACGAGGGCCGGGCGGCCGCTGAGGTTGGGGCTGGCCGCGAGCACCCGGCCCTGGGCGTCCACGACCTGGACGAAGTCCGTGCCGCGGCCCGGCGGCGGTACGGGCTCCAGCCGGCCGGTGGCCGCCATCGCGGCCACCTTGACGGCCTGCCGTTCGGCGTCGGCCTGGGCGCTCATGGTCAGGTTGGTCTCCAGGGCCCCGAGCAGCGCGAAGGAGGCGAGGCCGAGGGCCAGGGCCACCACCGCGGACGCGCCGAGGGTGGCCTGGGCGCGGACGGAGCGCGGGCGGAGCCGGGACAGGGACCTGCACAGCCGGTACGGGAGCACGCGCGGGCGGCGCCGGTCCTCGTGGGAGCCGTCCCGGTGCTCGTGGGGGCCGTCCCGGTGCTCGTAGGAGCCGTCCCGGTCCTCGTAGGGCTCGTAGGGCTCGTACGGTTCAGCCACCGTCGGCCGCCAGGCGGTATCCGGCGCCCCGGACGGTCTCCACCGCGGCCCGGCCGAAGGGTGCGTCTATCTTCCGGCGCAGGGCGCTGACGTGGACCTCGACGACGTTGAGGTCGCCTTCGTAGGCGGCGTCCCAGACGTGGTCGAGGATGTCCCGCTTGGGCACGACCTCGCCCGCCCGGCGCGCCAGGTGCAGCAGGACGGCGAACTCGCGGGCGGTCAGCCGGGCTTCGACGCCGCCGCGGGTGCAGCGCTGCCGGGCCGGGTCGACGAGCAGGTCGCCGAACTCCATGACCTGCGGGCTGCGGCGGCCGGTGCGCCGGATCAGGGCCCGCAGGCGGGCCACGAGGACCACGTAGGAGAACGGTTTGGAGAGGAAGTCGTCGGCTCCGGTGTCCAGCGCCTCGGCCTCGTCGTACTCGCCGTCCTTGGCGGTGAGCATGAGGATGCCCGACTCGCAGCCGGCCGCGCGCAGCCGGGCGCAGACCCGGTAGCCGTTGAGGCCGGGCAGCATGATGTCGAGCACGATGGCGTCGTAGTCGTGTTCGCCGGCCATCCACAGGCCTTGCGGACCGTCGTGTGCCGTGTCCACAGTGAAGCCCTCGGCCCGCAGACCACGTTGCAGGGCGGCGGCCAGCCGCCGCTCGTCCTCGACCACCAGTACGCGCATGGGGCAAGGTTCTCAGGTCGTGCCGCCGGCTTGCTGAAGGGTTCTTCAGCTCGCTTCAGCGGGGCTTCAGCATCCTGCTCGCAGGATCGGCCGAGCCGGGCACGTCGCCCGGAGAACGCGAGGAGTGTCCAGATGACTCAGTCCAGTCCGCAGCCGCCCGAGTTCCCCCCGGCCGCTGTTCCCGGGGAGGGCGGCGGCGAGGTCGTGGGCAATGGCGACCCGGCCGGCAAGGCGGCGGGGCCGCGCGGCGCCCGGATCGCCCGCTTCACCCGGTTCGCCCGTGAGGGCCGGGGACGCTGGGTGGCGCTCGGGCTCGTGGTGGTGGCGTCCGCCGGAGCGGGGGCGGCGGCGGTGGCCGTGACGGACCACGGGTACGACGTCCGCCGCACGCGCGCGGAGCGGGTGTGGGACCGGTTCGACGTGGAGCGGGAGGGCGGCGGGGAGATGACGGCTCCGCTGCCCGTGCGCCCTGGGAAGCCCGGCGAGCCCGGCAAGCCCGGCCTGCGGGGCCAGAAGGGCGAGGGGGGTGTCTTCCCGCCGGACGGCCAGGGGCGGCCCGCGCTGCCCGACGGCGAGGAGGGGTTCGGTGTGGACGGGCCCGGCCGGGCTCCCGTACCGCTGCCCGCGCTGCCGGCGGCCCAGGCCCTGGAGAAGGCGGAGGCCGCCGTGCCCGGAGGCAAGGCCGAGGCGCTGCGCGTGATCGCCCAGGAGGGCGGCGGCAGCGCCTGGCGCGTGGTGGTCCTCGGCTCCGACGGGGTCCGGCACGCCGTGACCCTGGCCGGAGCCGACGGCGCGGTCACGAGCAACACCGTCGCGGGGAAGGGTGCCGGAGCGGCCCGCTGAGCAGGGGCCGACGCCCACCCGGTGTCCCGTACCGCGGCGACGGCGGTACGGGACACCGGCACGGGCATCGGCGGGCATCGGCGGGCGTCCGCGGGCGGCAGCGCGGGCGGCGCCGGGCGGCGGGCATCGGCGGTCCGCCGGTGAACGCCCGTCAGGAGGAAAGGCCCAGCAGCCGGGCCGCCGTCTCCCGCATCTCGATCTTGCGGATCTTGCCCGTCACCGTCATGGGGAACTCCTCCACGACGTGGACGTAGCGCGGGATCTTGAAGTGGGCCAGCCGGCCCTCGCAGTACGCGCGCACGGCCGCCGCGGTCAGCGGCTCGGCGCCCTCGCGCATCCGTACCCACGCCATGAGCTCCTCCCCGTACTTCGGGTCGGGCACGCCGATGACCTGGACGTCCATGACGTCGGGGTGGGCGTGCAGGAACTCCTCGATCTCGCGCGGGTACAGGTTCTCCCCGCCGCGGATCACCATGTCCTTGATCCGGCCGGTGATGCTCAGGTACCCGTCCGCGTCCATGACGGCGAGGTCTCCGGTGTGCATCCAGCGGGCCGCGTCGACGGCCTCGGCGGTGCGCTCGGGCTGGTCCCAGTAGCCGAGCATGACGGAGTAGCCCCGGGTGCACAGTTCGCCCGGTTCGCCGCGCGGGACGGTCCGGCCGGTGGCCGGGTCCACCACCTTGACCTCCAGGTGCGGTCCGACCCGGCCCACGGTCGAGACGCGGCGCTCCACGGAGTCGTCCACGCGGGTCTGGGTGGAGACCGGCGAGGTCTCCGTCATTCCGTAGCAGATGGACACCTCGCGCATGCCCATCCGGTCGATGACCTCCTTCATCACCTCGACCGGGCAGGGCGAGCCCGCCATGATGCCGGTGCGCAGGCTGGAGAGGTCGTAGGTCTCGAAGTCCGGGTGGGCCAGCTCGGCGATGAACATGGTGGGGACCCCGTAGAGCGAGGTACAGGACTCCGCCTGGACGGCGGCCAGGGTGGCGCCCGGGTCGAAGGCGGGCGCGGGGATGACCATGGCGGCCCCGTGGCTGGTGCAGGCGAGGTTCCCCATGACCATGCCGAAGCAGTGGTAGAAGGGCACCGGGATGCAGACCCGGTCCTGCTCGGTGTAGTGACACAACTCGCCTACGAAGTAGGCGTTGTTCAGGATGTTGTGATGCGAGAGGGTGGCGCCCTTGGGGAAGCCGGTGGTTCCCGAGGTGTACTGGATGTTGACCGGGTCGTCCGGGCTCAGCGCGGCCTGGGCGCGCAGCAGTTCGGCCCGGTCGCCGCGACGGCCGCGCTCCTGGAGGGAGTTCCAGAGCGGGCCGTCGAGCAGGGCGGTGAACTCCAGGTCCGGACAGCCCGGCCCGACCTCCTCGATCATGGCCGCGTAGTCGGAGGTCTTGAACCGCTCCGCCGCGACCAGCAGCCGGATCCCGGACTGGCGCAGGACGTACTCCAGCTCGTGGGAGCGGTAGGCCGGGTTCACGGTGACGAGGACCGCGCCGATGCGGGCGGTGGCGTACTGCACCATCGTCCACTCGGGGCGGTTGGGGGCCCAGATGCCGACCCGGTCCCCCTTGACGATCCCGAGGTCCAGCAGGCCGAGCGCCAGGGCGTCCACGTCCGCGGCGAACTCCGCGTACGTCCAGCGGCGCCCGGAGGCCATGTCGACGAGGGCGTCGCGGCCGGGGAACCCGCGGACGGCGCGGTCCAGGTTCTCGCCGATGGTGTCGCCCAGCAGCGGCACCTCGCTGGTCCCCGACGCGTAACTCGGCTCGACGGACGACCCGGAGGACGCGAACGCCCCGGACGACGCGAACTGCTGGGCCTGATCCAACTGCACGGACGATTCGGACTGCTCGGACTGCTCGGACTGCTCGGACGGCACATGGACCCCCAGGACTCGGTGGCGGGCGCCGGGGCCCCATCGCCCCGGCGCCCCCTCATGATCCACGCGGCCCGCGGCCGGGGCCAGCCCCCGAGAAGCCGCGGTGCCCGCCCGCCGACGAGGCGGGCGGGTGACCGGAGCTCTCGCTCCAGGCCACCCGCCCGGGTGCTCCGTACGCCTGCGCCCTATGCCCTACGCCCTACGCCCTACGCCCTACGCCGGCAGGGTCAGCAGGACCAGCGGGCTGGTCGTCGGCTGCGGTGATCCCCCGGCGGGCTCCAGCGTCAGGCCGACCGCCGTGGCCGTAGCGAGGTCGCCGTCCAGTACGGCCGCCCCGTCGCCGGTGAGGAAGCCGGCCGGGCGCATCCTGCCCCCGTCGGCCAGCCACAGCTGGTACGTGTGGCCCTCCCCGGCGGCCGGCAGCCGGTCGGTGAGGAACACGGCCCGGTCCCGGGCGGCCGAGGTGATCACCGTGGCGGCGGCTCCGCCGCTGGTGCGGCCGTGGACGGTACGGGCGTCCGGGGCGGTGACCACGGCCCGCAGCTCCTGGCTGCGCGCCTCGGCCTGCCGGGCCTCTTGCCGGGCCCGGTCCGCCTGGCCGTTCTCGTGGAGCGCGGCCCCGCCGAAGAGGGCGGCCCCGACGAGGGAGGCGGCCACGACGAAGGCCCCGGTCCTGCGCGGCAGCCGGTCCAGGAAGCCGGCCGCGCGGCGGACGCCGACCCTCGGGGGCAGCTGGCGGACGGTCTCGATGCGGGCGAGCACTTCCGCCTTCAGCTGCGGCGGGGGCACGAGGGACACCGCCACGGCCAGCCTGCCCGCCGTCGCGGAGAACTCCGCGACGTCTCCGGAGCACGGCGCGCAGCGGGTCAAGTGCCGGGAGAAGGCCTCCTGTTCACCCGGTCCGAGCGCGTCCAGTACGTAGGCCGCGGTGAGGGTGTGCAGTTCTTCGTCGTGCTTCACGTGGTCACCCCCATGCAGTCGCGCAGGCGGATCAGTCCGTCGCGCATCCGGGTCTTGATCGTGGGAAGAGGAGTCTGGAGGGTCTCGGCGACCTCACGGTAGGTCAGCCCCTGGTAATAGGCGAGGGTGACGGCCTGGCGCTGGAGCTCGGTCAGCCGGCGCAGGCAGCGTTTGACCTGATCGCGTTCCAGCCGGGTCTCCACCTGCTCGCTCACCTCGTCGAAGGGCCGTTCCTGGCCGCGTACGCCCACGTCGTGCTCCCGGGTGGCCGAGGCCTGGGCGGAGCGGACCCGGTCGACGGCGCGGCGGTGGGCGATCGTGGCCACCCAGGCCATGACGCTGCCCTGGTCGGGGCGGTAGCGGGCGGCCTGCCGCCACACGTCGATCATCACCTCCTGTGCGACCTCTTCCGACTGTGCGCGGTCGCGCACCACCTTGACCGCGATGCCGAAGACGGTTCCGGCCACGGCGTCGTAGAGCGCGGAGAAGGCGTCCTGGTCGCCCTGGGCGACGCGTGCCATCAGCTCCGCGAGTTCGGCCGCGACCGATCCGGGTCCGTTGCCCGGTCCGGGGCCGGGGCGGTTGCCCGGGTCCGGTCCGGGGAAGCGCAGCTTCTCGGGGTTCACCTGAGCGGCCCCCGTGTACGGCCGGGCCCGGGCGGGCACGCCGGTGCCGCGAGTGGTTCTCGCCGGTCCATCCATCGCATGAACGATCCTTCGTGGCAGGCGCACCCGTTCCCCGTCCGCCGGGGCCGCGGTGCGCGCCGGGTCCTTGCTGTCTCACCTTGTCTTCGGAGCCGGCCCGCTCGCGGATTGGCGGGCATACACGCGAAAGTGCATCCGTTCGGGGGAACCGGCCCCCCAGGACCAAACCGCGCCGGCGGTCCGGACCGAAGGAGGGTCGCGGGCCCGTTCCAGGGGCCGCCGCGCGGCAGGTCACGGAGCGAACGGCCCCGGGATCCGCCGCCGCACAGCCAGCAAGGAGATCTGTCGTGTCGCGTGTCCTCAAGACTGCCGCACTCGCCCTCGCTTCGGGCGCCCTTCTCGTCGGCGGGGCCTCGGTCGCCTCGGCCGACGCCGGAGCCCAGGGCCTCGCCGCCTACTCCCCGGGGGTCGGCTCGGGCAACCTGATCCAGATCCCCATCCACATCCCGATCAACGCGTGCGGCAACTCGGTCAGCGTGATCGGGCTGCTCAACCCCGCGTTCGGCAACACCTGCGTCAACGCCTGACGCTGGACCCGGGCCGCAGACTCCGGCCCGCCGCCGGCAACGGGGCGGCGGCGGGCCGGTGG
>NZ_JBHXKA010000061.1:0-47748 GCF_042722885.1 Streptomyces sp. NPDC058401 | reverse complement strand
ACATCCACCGCCCCCGCTCAACTGCCGTCCGGCAGACGCCCGACCGGCAGCAGGAGCGTGGTCACCGCACCCCCGTCGGGGGCGTTGGAGAAGCGCAGCTCGATCTCCAGCACCTCCGCCTGTCCGACGGCGATGGTCAGGCCGAGCCCGTGGCCCCGGCCGCGCCCCGGATCCCCGGTGCGGAAGCGCCGCGGGCCCTGCTCGATCAGCTCGTCCGGATAGCCGGGCCCGTGGTCGCGTACGGTCACCAGCGGGCCGGTGACGGTCACTTCGAGCGGCGGCTGCCCGTGCTTGTGGGCGTTGACCAGCAGGTTGGCCAGGATCCGGTCCAGCCGCCGCCGGTCGGTCAGCACCACCGCGTCCCGCTCGATCCGTACCGTGACGGGCAGCCGGGTGGCGGCCGAGGCCCGCTGCACCGCGCGGCCGAGCTCCACCCGCGCCAGGTCGGCCCGTTCGACGCCCGCGTCCAGCCGGGAGATCTCCAGCAGGTCCTCGGTGAGCAGGTGCAGGGCCTTGAGCCGGTCATTGATCATTTCTTTGGGCCGGCCCTCGGGCAGCAGCGCGGCCGCGGCCAGCGATCCCGTGAGCGGGGTGCGCAGCTCGTGCGCGACGTCCGCCGTGAACCGCTTCTCCGCCTCCAGCCGGGCCTGGAGCGAGGCCGCCATCGAGTCGAGGGCCTGGGCCACGTCCCGCACCTCGTCGCGGGAACGCGGCCGCGAGCCCTCCCCGTCGGCCGGGAAGCCGACCCGTGCGTCCAGGTCCCCGGCGCTGATCCGGCGGGCCACGGCGGCCGTGGTGGCGAGCCGGCGGCTGATGCGGCCCGCGAGGAAGATGCCGGCGAGGGCGACCACCCCGGCGGCCAGGACCGCGGAGACCAGGATCGCCGCGTCGATCTCCCGGAGCCGGGTACGGGTGCTCTCGTAGGGGACCCAGACGGCCAGGGGCTTGCCGTCGGCGGGTCCGGCCGCCCACATGACGGGCTTGCCGTCCCGGCTGCCGGTCATGGAGCCGGTCAGGCCGCGGGCGACCAGTGCGCGCAGCGGGGCCGGGAGTCCGGGCGGGTCGAGGGCGCTGTTCCCGTCGCCGTGCGCGGTGCCGTACTCGTACTGGCTCAGGGCGTAGTCCAGCTCCCGGTCCACGTCCTTGCGGACCTCGCCGACGAGCTGGCGGGCGACCACGTTGTGCACGAGGATGCCGAGCGCCGCCGCGACGGCGCAGCACACCGCCGTGGTGGTCATCGCGATCTTCCAGCGCAGGCTGCTCGTGCGGTGCATCGGGGTGCCGGCCTCCTCAGCCCGTACCGGTGCCGGTGCCCTGGTTCGGGGCCGGGCAGGGGGAGGTGTCGCCCTGGTTCGGGCACTCGTCGAGGGTGAGCTGGGAGAGGTTCATGATCCCGGCGTCCGGGTCCCACACGTAGTCGGAGATGGAGACCTTCTTCGGGTTCGAGGTCGGCTCGCGCACCGCGAGGTGCTCCGCGGCGACCTCCACGCCCTCCAGGACCCCGCGGCGGGACAGGATGCGGGCGATCGTCCCGTCGTCCTGGACGGTGTAGACGCGCAGCTCGCTGAGCCGGCCGTCGATGTCCAGGGCGGTGATCAGCTCCGGCCTGCCGTTGCCCGTCACATCGGCGAGCACCGCGGGGCGGACGGGGCAGTCGGGTCCGCCGTCCACAGCCTGTGTGCAGAGCGCGATGCGCTGGATCGCCCGGGGGTCGACGAGCCGGCCGGTGCCGGCATCCGCGGTGTTGGCGGCGGTGATGTCGGCCCGTACGACGTCCACGGCGTTCACGCCCTGCATGGACAGCCCGGGGACCTTGGCGAGGCCGGGCACGGCGGTGGCCGCACCGGACTGCTGGCCGGGCGGCGGGGGGTCGGGACGGATGTCCTTCCACAGGGTGCGGGGGGCGTGGGCCGTGCCGAGGTCGCCGTCGTCCTGGAGGCCGTCCACGTCGGCGCAGCCCGCCGCTGCCGCCAGGGTGGCCGCCAGGAGGAGGGCCCGGCTGCGCCGGAGGAAGGGCCTCATGTGCCGATGCTCTCCCGCCGTGAGCGGGGTGGCCCGGGGGCGGGGCCATTGGGGGGACGGCGGCGCCGCTGCCAGGGGCTCCGCCCCCGGACCCCCGCGCCTCAAACGCCGGCGGGGCTGAGGGGGCGCCTCAAACGCCGGCGGGGCTGGATGTGGGCCGGGCTGGATGTCGGCGGAGTCAGTCCTGGGTGGGGTTCGTGAGGGCTCGGGCTGCTGTGAGTTCCTGGCGGACCGGGGAGAGGACGGAGGTTTCGTCCACCTCGGGGGGTGGGGTGGGGTGGAGCTGGGTGGGGGTCCGGACGCGGCGGACGCCGTGGGCCAGGGCTCGGAGGTCTTCGGCGATGGCTTCGACCTCTTGGGGGCCGGGGGGCTGCGCGCCGTGGTTGACGCGGACGCGGGCGGCCGTCGTCGCGTCGACGATCCGCTCGACGGCGACCACGAGCGGCCACCACGCGGAGGCCCGTTCCCCGGTCGGCGGCGGCTCGGTCAGCGCCCGCTGGAACTCGCTGCGGACGCCCGACAGCTCCCGGTAGATGCGGCGGCGGGCCTGGAGCCGGGCGGTGCGGGCCGCCTGCTGCCCCGCGTCGGTGTCGGGGGTGGGGCCGAAGGCGCGCTCCACGTACCGGGCGGCGTCGTCCACCGCGTCGGCGAGCCGGTCGCCGAGCCGGGTGTGCCAGCTCTCGGGCCAGAGCAGGTACCCGGCGATCAGGGTGATGGCGCAGCCGATCAGGCTGTCGAGCAGCCGGGGCCGGACCAGGTCGAAGCCCTGGTGGTTGAGCAGGTCGGAGAGAAGGAGGATGACCGGGGTGATCGCGGCGGTCTGGAAGGCGTAGCCCTTGACCGAGAAGACGGGGATGAGGGCCGCCAGGACCACCATGACGGGCACGTCCCACCACCCCCGCGGCACTTCCGAGAGCACGGCGGCCGCGACGACGAGCCCGCCCGCGGTGCCCAGTGCGCGCAGCACGGCCCGGGAGAACACCGAGCCGAAGTCGGGCTTGAGGACGAAGGTGACGGTCAGCGCGACCCAGTAGGAGCGCTCGATCTCCACCACCGATACGAGGGCCTGCGCCAGCCCGATGCACAGCGCGAGCCGCAGCCCGTACCGCCAGGAGGCCTGCGAGAGCATCATGTCGCGGACCACCCGGCGGGCCCGGACCCGCAGTGCGGCGGGCCGGCCGAGCCGGTCGTCGACGTTGTGCATGTCCGGTTCGGCCAGCGGAACGATGGTCGCGGCGTGCCGCAGGGCCGCGTCGATGGCCCGCTCGGACTGGCCGTCGGGCGCGGGCAGGTCCAGTACGGGGGCGTCCGTGCGGCCCTTCTCGACGGCCGTGGCCAGTTCCCTTACGGCCGCCGGGATCGCCGGGGAGAGGGGTCTGCGGCGCAGGTGCGCGGCGGGCGCGGCCTCGACGAGCGGGATCAGCACGTTCAGCTGGGCCAGCATCCGTACGAGGGAGGGGCTGTGGCCGTGCACCCGGGCCCGGCGGCCCAGCACCAGGTCGTAGGCGTGGTTCAGGGTCTGGGTGAGCTGCTGGCGGCGCTCCTCGTAGGCGGGGCCCGGTCCGCCCGCGGCCTCCAGGCTGTCGGCCAGGGCCCGGTACGCGGCGGCGACGGCGGCCCGCTCCGGCAGCCGGCCGCGCAGTGGCCAGCCCAGCAGGGTCAGCAGGAGGACGAACAGTCCGCCGGCGCTCAGCAGCAGCGGGGCCGTCCACCAGGGACTGGGCATCGGCAGGCCGGCGCCGACCACGGCGTTCAGCAGGAGCAGCAGCCCGGAGACGGAGGCGACGGTGCCGATGGAGGAGATCATCCCGGAGACCAGGGCGATCAGGGTGAGGACGCCGACCGCGACCCAGCCGTGCCCGAAGACCAGGGTGCCCAGTGCGACGCCCACGGCCCCGAAGAGCTGGGGCACGGCGATGTTCAGGATGCGCATCCGGTAGGCGTCGGCGGTGTCGCCGATGACCCCGGACAGGGCGCCCATCGAGACGAGCGCGCCGTACTCGGGCTCGTCGAGGGCGAAGCCGACGGCCAGCGGCAGGGCCAGGGCGACGGCCGCGCGCAGTGCGGCGGCCCAGGGGATCGGCGCGGAACTCGGCCGCAGCCCCTTCAGCAGCCAGGCGGGCGGTGCCAGTGGCCCGAACCGTCCGGCTGCCGCCGGCCCGGTCCGTGCCGTCCGTCCGGTCTGCCCGGGCGGTATGTCTTCGGTGCGTTCGGTGCTCATGCCCGCTTCCGTGCCGCCGCTCGTGAATCGGTTCTTCTGTGCTGCTCTAAGGATTCTTCTACGGATTTGCGTGCCAATCCGCCCGTTCCGAGCTTATGGGGTGCGGCGCAGTCGGCCGGTCAGCCAGGCGGCCAGCGCGGCGGCCAGTCCGACGGCCAGCACCACCCAGGCGGTGGTGCGCAGGAACGCGGTGAGCGCGTCGTACACCGCGGCGGCGGCCGCCCGGTCGATGTCGGCCGGCAGGTCGTCCAGGGTGAGGCGGCGGCACAGGACCACGGCCGCCCACAGCAGGACGGCCCCGACGGCCAGCCCCAGCCCGGTGGCCACGACGGCCCGGCGGCGCCGGACGGCGACGGCGATGGCCGTCGCGGCCAGCACCACGGTGAGCACGGGGAGCCAGACCCCGGCGATCTGCAGCATGCGGAAGCCCTTCCGGAGCGCGCCGAGGTTGTCGTACTCCATGACCTTCACCGAGAGGTGGGTCTCGGGGATGCGGTCGGCGAGCGGCACCCCGTTCTCGACGAGGTCGGTCTTGATGCTGGCGATCACGGGGGCGAGGTCGATGGTGACGGCGTTGCCGTCACCGGTGGTGAGGGCCTGGAAGAAGGCGCCGTGGGCGGCCCGGTTCGCCGCGTCCCAGGCGGTCCGGTAGGCCGGGGTGCCGACGAAGGAGCGCAGCGCCTCGCCGAGCAGGGCGTCGACCCCGCCCTGGAAGGGGCCGGCGTCGATCTGCCCGGAGAGGGCCCGGCCGGCCTGGGTGACGACGAGGTTCTGCACGGCGGGATCCGAGGCGAGCGGGGCCATGGCCGCGGTGTAGCGGTCGGCGCTGCCGAGCTCGTGGTCGGCCCAGTACGCGACGGCGCTCGCGGGCACCAGCAGGGCCACGAGCGCGATGAGTACCGCCGAGAGGAAGGTCCGCACGTCACCAGCGAAAGGGGGCCGGGCGCGCGGCGCGAGCCGGGTGGTGCGGGCGGGTGGTGGCGGCGGATCGCGCGGTCCCGGCGGGGGCGGATCGAGCGGTCCCGGAGTGTTTCGCTTGCCGCGCTTAACCTGGACATCTAATATCCAGATTATGAAAATGAGCGAGGGCGTTGAATGGGCCCTGCACAGCTGCCTCAACCTGGCCTGGAGCAGTGACGGCGAGGGTGACGGCCGGGCGGTCTCGGCGGCCCGGCTGGCGGCCTGGCACGAGCTGCCCGCCGCGTACCTCAACAAGCAGCTCCAGGCCCTGGCCCGGGCGGGCATCGTCAGCTCCACTCCCGGCCCGCGGGGCGGCTTCCGCCTCGCGCGCCCGCTCGACTCCATCTCGCTCATGGACGTGGTCGCCGCCGTCGAAGGGCCCGACGAGGCCTTCCGGTGCGCGGAGATCCGGCAGCAGGGCCCCGGCGGCGGGGAGGAGCCGCCCGCGGCCGACTGCGCCATCGCGCACGCGATGGGCCGGGCCGAACTGGCCTGGCGCCGCGCGCTGGCCGCCCAGACCCTCGACGAGATCCGGCAGCAGGCCGAACGTCAGGCCCCCGAAGCCCCCGAGCGGCTCCGCGCCTGGCTCGCCGCGGCCCGCTAGACCCGCGTACCGCCCCACCCCGCGCACAGCGCACGCCGCACATCGCACATCGGACAACTGACCCAGGAGCTTGGAATGACGCGCAGCATCACCAACCCGGCAGAACTCCACGACCCCACCGGCTACGGCTACAGCCACGTCGTCTCCGCGCCCGGAGAGCAGGTCTTCATAGCCGGCCAGTACGGCTCCGACCCGACCGGCCACGTGGTCTCCGACTCCTTCGACGCCCAGGTCGCGCAGGCCTTCGCCAACCTCCGCACGGCCCTGGAGGCGGTGGGCCTGGGCCTCGGAGACGTGGTCCGCATCGGGACGTACGTCGTCGGGCACGACCAGCAGAAGCTGGAGGTGCTGCTGAAGCACCTGAACGCCGCCTGGGGCACCGAACTGCCCGCCCAGACGCTGATCGGCGTGGCCGCGCTCGCCCTGCCGGACATGCTCTTCGAGATCGACGCGGTGGCGGTACGGGCGGCCTGCGGCGCGTAGCCGCCGACTGCTCCGGTTGCCGGTCACGGGTTGCGGGTGTGCCCTGGATGATGGGAGAGAGGAGCCCGTCATGGCACATGCGGCACCCACCGCCCCCCGGGGGCACCGGCAGCCGGCGTCCGGTACGGCGGCCCACACGAGCAGGGCGGCCCTCGCGCGACCGCTGCTCATGGGACTGGTCTACGGCGTCTACGCCGCCTTCATGAAACGTCAGATGGGGCCCGTCGACGCGGGCAACGTCTTCTACGGGATCCTGTGCGGCGCGATCTTCGCCGCCTGCCTGGTGGCCCTGGCCCGGATCGGCCCGCGGCTGGCGCAGGAGCCGCACGCGGCGGCGTACGGGATCTTCGCGGGCATCTCCTTCGGCTACCTGTACAGCCTGGCCGGCGAGTCCATCCTGAAGAGCTCGGGCCTCGGCCTGCTCGTCGGCGCGGCCGTCGGCGCGGCGGCCTTCTACCGCTACCACAGCCGTAGCGCGGCCTAGGCGGAAGACCGAAGCCCCGGCTCCCGCGATGTGCGGGGGCCGGGGCTTCGGTGTGCGTGCCGCGGGGGCGTCAGCCGGTCGTGAAGTAGCCGAGGAGGTCGGTGATCACGTGGTTGGGGCCGCCGTAGCTGTTGAAGATGCTGACCTTGCCGCCGGGGCCGACCGGGGTGGTGACGTGGTTCGGGACGGTGATGCCCGGGAGGGTGTTGAGGCTGCTGGCTCCGGGCAGCGTGCCCCCGAAGGCGTACGCGGTCAGGAAGCCCGAGCCGGTGGTGTCGGTCGCGGTGACGTTCAGGACCGCGCCCGTGGCGTTGGCGGGGAGACCGGAGACCGTGGCCGTGGCGCCCGGGGCGACCTTGCCGGTGGTGCGGGTGTCGGCGAGGCGCTTGGGGACGACCGGGGTGAAGAGCGTCTTGCCGTCCTGGCCGTAGTAGCCGACCGCGTCCAGGACCAGGTGGGTCGAGCCGCTGTTGGTGAACAGGGTGACGGTGCCGTCGGGGCCGATCGGGACGATGGCCTGGTTGGACTTGTCCTTGCCCGGCTCCACGTTCAGGTTCGACGTGTGCGGACGGCGCGCCGGGTTCTGGAACACGCTGACGAACGCCTCCTGCGTGGCACCCGTACCGGTCAGGTTCAGCGCGACCGCCTTGGCGTCCGCCGGGATGCCGTTGACGCCGGCCACCTTCACCGTGCGGCGCTTGCCGCCGCCCAGCGCGCCGCCGGTCTTGCGGGTGTCCAGGACGCGGGTCGGGGCGAGCGGGGAGAAGCGCTGGCCGGCGCCGGGCTGGTAGTAGCCCACGAAGTCCACGATGAGTGAGGCTTCGCCCGAGTTCAGCTGCGCCTGGATGGTGCCGTCGGCGCCGATCGGCACGGTGACCGTGTTGGACGAGGTGCCGCCCGCGCGGACGTTCACGTTCGAGGTGTCCGGCCGCGCCTGGCCCGAGGACCAGACCGAGAGGTGGGTGTCCTGGGTGGCACCGGTGACGGTCACGTTCAGGACCGCGGAGGCCATGCCCCCGGCGTTGAACTGCCCCGGCAGGTTGGCGCCCTTCAGCACCGGCACGGAACGGGGGGACCCCGCCTTGATGGACGGGCCGGTGGTACGGGTGTCCAGCAGCCGGAACGGGGTGGTGGAGACGTAACCGGACGGGGCGTAGCCGACCTGTACGGTCCGGGTGGCCGTGGATTCCGTGCCCTTGACGTCGTGCACGAGGACCTTCACCTCGTACGTGCCGGGCTGCTTGTAGCTGTGCGTGGCGGTCTGGAGGCCCGGACGGTCCAGAACGGTGCCGTCACCGAAGTCCACCTTCACCCACCCGATCCCCCACGGGGCGACGGTCGAGGTGGTGTCGACCCGGAGGGTCAGCGGGCGGACGACCCGGTTCGGTTCGTTCGGAGCAGGCAGGAGCGGCACGGCGGTGAAGGCGGTGGCCAGGTCGTCGTGGGAGGTCACCCGGATCGTCTGTTCCTTGGTGACCTTCTTGCCGCCGCCGTTGGTCGCCGTCAGCTTGACCGTGTACGAGCCGGGCTTGTCGTAGCTGTGCGCGGCGGTGATGTCGGCCGTGTCGCCCGGGCGGACGACGGCGGGTGCCGTCCCGTCACCGAAGTCCGCCGTGTAGGTCATCGTGGTGGGCCATTTGCTGTCCGAGCCGCCCTTGAGCGTCACCCGGGTGCCGGTCGGTGCCCAGGGGTTGTCGACCCCCATCCAGGCCGAGTTCAGGCCGTCGTGGGTCTCGGAGGCGCCACGGTCCAGGTAGCCGCCGTCCTTGCCGGTGTTGGCGACGCGCGGGTCGTCCGTGGTGGGGATCCCGTTCCTGTCGACGGGCAGGACGCCGGGCGCCGTCGCGTCGGCGGAGTCGATGGCCGGTGAATCGGCCCCGGAGAGGGGTGCGGCCGTGGGGATCAGGATGTCGCGCGTGCCCTGCCCGCTCGCGGCGAGGAACGCCGCCGCGGTCGGATAGGTGGTGCCGGCCCACTGGTAGGCGACCGTCGCGTAACCCTCGGCGCCCGCGATCAGGTTGTAGCCGGCGCGGGTGCCGGACGTCGCGCTCTGCGCCACGGAGAGCTGGGGGGTGGTGCAGGTGGTGTTGCCCGAGGCCATGAGCACGTTGTTGAACACCGAGGAGCCGGTCGAGGCGCCACGGATCACGACGGTCTCGTCGCAGCTGCCCACGCCCTCGTTCTCGTCGGTGAAATTGTCGACGTGGTTGTTGGTGATGACGGTGCCGGGCGCGTCCACCACGGAGAGCGGCCCCGTGCCCCGCAGGACGTTGCGGCTGAGGACGGTGCGCTGGGCGCCGCCTCCGATCGCGGCACGGTGGAACGTGCTGCGGCTGACGCGCACGTCCGTGCTTGCGCCGCCGATGGTGAGGGAGGAGCCGCCCCAGACCGGGTTCTCGACGATCCCCTCCAGCACGACGTCGTGGGAGTCGCCGATGCTCACGCCTTCGCTCACCGTCAGCCCCTGGACCACCACGTGAGAGGCACCGCTGATGGCCAGCTTGTGGACGGCGCTTCCCCAGTTCGGGTTCTCGGGTGTGAAGGTGTAGGTGACCGGCTTGCCCGGCGCGCCCGAGCGGTCGATCGTGAGGGCCCGCTGCCTCAGGTTGAGCGTTTCGACGTGCACGGTCTGCCCGGGCTTCGCCGCCTTGACCGCCGGGGCGAGTGTGCAGAACGGGGAGGCCTGCGTGCCGCTCCCGCTGTCCGTGCAGGCGGGGTTGTCGTCCACGTACAGGTCGGTCGGGAGTTCGGCGGCGGTGGCGGCCTGCATGCCGATGAGGGTGACCAGGCCTGCGGTGAGCAGGACCATCGCACGGCTGGGGCGCAACGGGGTGACTTCCTTCGACGAGATGCGTAGATCGGTCACGGGTGGGACCGCTCATGCCGTCGGAAGGTTGTACGAAGCCCGGGTGCTCCCCGGGATCAGTACTTTCGGCGGGGCGTATCCGGACAAAAGGCCGAGGTGGTGGGGTGGGTCGGTGGCTGACACTGGATGAGGCGCCGGTTCCCGTGCTCCGTGGTCGAACCTCACGTGACCACTCTCCGTTGCCGAGGGCGCGGGAACCGGTGCCTCCTCATGTCCTGATGTGCCTGCGCGCGTTCCTGCGCGCGTTCCTACGCGGCCGTGTCGTCTCCGGCCGGGGACTCGGCGGTGGCCTGGGCGGTCTTGGCGGACTCGGGTTCCGGCTGGCGTACGGGCGGGGCCGGCGGGGAGAAGCGGGCGGCCTCGGCGCGGAGCATGGCGTTCAGGGCGAGGTACGGGTCGAAGGGCATGGCGGAACCTCACGGTGATTCGGGGGTGTGGGGGGACGCGCGCCCGGGGCACTCGTGGGCAGGGTGAGCTGCCGGGTGTGCCCGGTGTCGGGTGCGCGGTGCTGCTGCTCGGACGCTCGGCGCCGTCAGCAGCGCAGGACCACACTCCGTACCGCTCGCAGGGACGCCGCCGGTGCGCCGGCCTCCGCCGGGTGCGGGGCCGTCTCCGGGGGGCCGGACCGGGGAGGTTTCACGTGAAACACCGGGCGTTGGAGTCCCCGTACGCCGGGGACACCGCGCGCGGGAACCCGTACCGCCACCCGTACTTCGGGATCGCCCGCCGGATCGGCCGGTGCCTCCGTGGGCTCGGCCGGGGCGCTGGGGGCGGAGCGGGAGCTTTCGGCCGCCGCGGTGGACGGGCCGGCTCCGCCGATGCCGAACAGGCAGAGCAGCACGGCGCAGAGCACCGTCAGGGCCGTCATCAGGGCCCTGTCCGGTGCCGTTCGCGTATGCCGTGTTCGTGGCGGCCTGCTCATGCGGAGGGTGTGCCCCGACACGCGGGCGGACTCTCCCCCGGGACCGCAGCATCCCCCGACCGGGGGACGAAGACACCCCCCACGGCTGTCAGGTGGCCGCAGGGGGTGTCCGTCCTTCGGGGGCCGCCCGCCGGTCAGCGCGGGTCCCGGCGGTGGCCGGTGAGGCGGGCCAGGACCGCCGTTTCGCCGCTGATCAGCCGGAGTTGGGCCCGGCCGGACGGCCCGCTCCGTCCGGAGATGCCGGGGGAGACCCGGGTCACGGTGAACACGGCCGTACGCCGGTCGGCGCGCGTCACCTCGATCGACTGCCCGCGCCGCAGTTCGCCGAGCCGCGGCAGGTCCCCGGAGACCACGGCGGTGCCGGCCGCGCCCGGGGCCGGGCTCGCGGAGTCCCACACGGCGCTGTCCTGGACGTGGGGCTTGGCATCGGCGGCGCCGGTTTCCAGGTCCGGGGCGTAGGGCCCGCGCGGCCCGCCCGGCTCCGTGGCCGTCCCGCCGGGCGGGGTACCGACCGTCAGCGGTACGTCCGTTCCGAGACCCGGGATGACCAGGCGCAGCGGCCGCGAGGCCGGGAGGGCCGTGCCCCCCGACCGCCCGGGCCGCCGGGTGCCCTTGCCGGTGGTGTGTCCGCCGGAGTGCTCCAACTGCCGTGCCAGCCGGCGCGGGCCGGACAGCCCCAGGACCCGCGAGGGCAGGGCGTCGCCCGCGGTCGGGGCGGCGGGCCGGCCGCCCTCGGTGGTGCGCAACACCCCCAGGCCGGTGCACAGCAGAGCCGCCGTCAGTACGCCGACCACCCACTTGGCGCGGGGCATGGGAATCCCTCCTGGTCCGGCTCGGGCGGCCGGTCCCGAGAGCAGTGGACCCTTCCCCGCCCCCCGGAGGTGCACGTAACACGGAAAACTGACGGCAAGTCATTGCCGTATCACCCTCCCCGGGGCACGTCTTCGCAGATGGAGGCCGGTGGCCCGGGGTCGGACCGTACCTGGGGGGTGTGCGCCCGAACGGGTGAGAACGTCAAGGAGGAACTTTGGGCGTGTCGGATCGGCGGCACGTTCTGTCACATGCGAAAACCTGTCAAGCGTGACGATATGACGGGCCGTCGGGCTGAGTTGCGGGGCGGGGCCGGGCGGCTTGTCCTTGGATCATGAATGATCCGTATGCATATGCCTTGGTGATGGGACCCCCTTGCGCGCCGCCTTACGCGCCGGCCCCCGGGAAGCGTTCCGAGGCGGCCTTCCGCAGGGCGTCCGCCAAGCCGTCCACCACGCGCCGCTCCCGCCAGGGGCGCTCCGCCGCGCTCACACCCGCTCCGGCGTCCGGGCGGGCCGCCGGACCCGGGGCAGGGCGGGCGCCGCAGCCCGGGTGAGGTACCCGGCGCCCAGCGGCGGGCCGTCCAGCTCGGTCGTGGCGACCGCGGGCTGGAGCCCCGACAGCCGCCGCAGCAGGCCGGGGGCCAGCTCCGGGCCGACCGCCCGGGCCAGCGCCGAGGCCTCGGTGGGGTGTGCGTGCACCCAGCCGATGCGGCGCAGCCCCGACCAGCCCGGTTCCTCGGCGGCCTCCGCCAGGGCGCGGGCGGCGGGGGCCAGGGGCAGCAGCCCGACCGTCGCGGGGGCTCCCGGCTCCGGGGTCCCCGGGGGCGGTGGCCCGACGGACTCGGCGACCGCGAGCCGGGTGAAGGCCGGCCGGGGCAGCTCCGCGTGGTCGGGCAGATCGCTGACGGTCGGGGCCAGGCAGTGCACCCCGGCGGGGAACCCGTCCCGTACCGACGCGGCGGCCACCGTACGCCCGGCCGGACCCGCGTCCCCGACGGTGACCAGGTGGAATGCCGTACGCCTCTCCCCTCCGGAGGCGAGGGGCAGCAGCGCTGCCGCGGTGGCGGCGGGCTGCTCCACGCACCAGACGGCGTCGAAGGGGCCGTCGGGCGCGGACGGGGCGGTTGCGGAGAAGGACCGGCCGGCTGCCGAAAAGGGCCGGCCGGCTGCGGCGCCGGCCAGGGCCTCGGCGCCCCGGCGGGCGTGGAGCCGGGCCGCGAGGAGGTCCACGTACTCGGGATACAGCCCGATCAGCGCGAGCTGACGGGCCAGCAGGAGCCTGCTCTGCCGTACGTCGGTGGCGGTGAGCAGGGTCAGGTGGTGGCCGCGGCCGAGCAGCTCGGCGGCGAGCCGGATGCCGGTGGGGCTGGCGGCCCCGACGAGGGCGATGTGCACGGCGGACTCGTTTCGAAGGAGGTGGGGTGGCGCGTGCGTCTACGCGGTGGCGGTGGCAGCGGCGGTGGTTCTGATGGCTCCGGGTGCGTCGGCGGTCCGGGCCGCCCCCGCGGTCTCGGCGGCGGCCGGGACGGGCGGCAGCGGTGTGGTGACGGTGACCTCGCCCGGGATCCCCACCCGTACGAGGAAGGCCCCGCGTTCGGGACCGGCGCCGATGACGGAGAAGCAGACGCAGTCGCCCGTACCGACGAGGCCGTTCACCACGTCGGTGTAGAAGAGCACCGGCGTCGCGGAGGTGACGAGGTTGCCGAGCTCGCGGGCGTGCGCGGGGGCCTTGCGGGTGTCGAGGCCGGCGAGCTGGTGGTAGTTCTCGACCAGGGCCGGGCCGGCCTGGTGCGTGTAGATCCGCCGTACCTCGTCGACGAATCCGGGGCGGTGGGCGTCCATGGTCTCCTGGTTCATCATCATGCCGCGCGAGTAATAGCGGGCCAGTTCCGGCCCGTTGAGCCCGAATGCGGACAGCTCGGCGGATCCGGGAAAGCCCGGCGGGTGGGTGGCGCCGCCTCCGGGGTAATGGATGAGCGGATCACTGAATCCGGGCTCGCCCCCGAAATCGAGGGAATCGCGCGAATAGAAACCGAGACCGGCCTCGAAGCTCTCGTCCCGCTCGAATACCAGGGCGGTCGCGGCATCGGAGAACAGCGCCCCGGAACACCACAGGGTGTGCGCGAAGGGATGCTCCCCGTCCGCACCGCTGTACTGGGAAATGACGCCGTTCTCGTCGATCCCGATGGGGCTCGCGGCGTTGTACGAGATCACCAGTGCGCGGCGGGCCCCCGTCCGGGCCAGGTGCGCGGCGACGCGGGAGAGCCCGCCGCAGCCGGCGCCGAGCTGGAAAGGCGGCACGCTGTCCGGGATGCGCAGGCGCCGCAGCAGGTTGAAGGCGTCCTGGTCGAGCATGATCTCGTACGGGGTGCACGTGGCGACGAAGACGGCGTCGATGTCCTCCGGCCGGGCCCATGCGTCGACGGAGATGACCTCGCCGATCTGGGCGCCGACACCGGAAATCCGATAGGGGAACGGGTACGCGTACGCGGCGGGGGCGGGGGGATTGGCCGTTTCCGAGGCAGGCATGCTTCTCCGGTCCGTGGAATCCGATGGGGACGGCTCCAGCGAACACCAGCGGGTGGACGGGGAGAAGGGAATGCGGGGGGTGCAGTGGTGAAAGCGTTGAATACCGGATCCGGATCCCGGTCCATATCCCGGTCCATATCCCGGTCCTGGTCCCGGTCCTTCCCGGGGCGGGCGTGGTGAGCGGGGGGCGGGTGGCCAATGCCTGGCTCGGGGACCTGCTGGCCGAGGCCGGCTGGAGCGGGGCGGAGCTGGCGCGGGCCGTCAACGCGCTGGGGACCCTGCACGGGCTGGCCCTGCGCTACGACCGGACCGCCGTCGCGCACTGGCTGTCGGGCACCCGGCCCCGCCGGCCCGTGCCCGAGCTGATAGCGGCGGCGCTGACGGAACGGTGCGGGCGGCTCGTCACGGTCGCGGAGGCGGGCCTCGGCGCGGGCTCGACGGGACCCGGCGTACCGCCCGGCCCGGGCGCCGCCGGAGCCGGGGGCGACGGGCTGCTCCGGCTCGCGCTGCAGGCCAGGGCCGACGGGGACCCGCACCGCAGACCGCCGCTGCTGCGCAGCCCGTACCAGCCGGTGCCGGTGCCTGCGGCGGCATGGGACTCGGACCCGGCCCCGGACCGGGATGACGCGCAGGGCGGCGCGGCTACGCGCACCGGTATCCCGGAGCTGGCCGCTCGACGCCATCTCGCCTCGCACGCCGAGCAGTTGAGGGCCATCGCGGTGAGCTTCTCGGGCCTCTACCTCACCCATGGCGGCGTCCACACCCGCGCGGCCCTGGCGGCCTGGCTGGCCCAGGACGCGGGAGCCTTCGCGGCCCGCCACCCGGACGGCCCCGGGCCCGCCGCCCGCGGCCGCGGGGTGCGCGGCCCGGGGTGCGGGGCGGCGGAGGTGTGGCAGGGGTACGCCCAACTCGCGCACCTGCTGGGGGAGATGACGGCCGACTCCGGGTACCACGGGCTCGCGCAGGAGTACCACGGCATCGCCCTCGGGCTGGCCCGGCAGGCCGGGGACCGGCGGATGTACGCCATCACCCTGCGCGCCATGAGCGCGCACGCCGGTCGGCTCGGGCAGCCCGCGCAGGCGGTACGGCTCGCCCGGACCGCGGTGGAGACCGCGCCCGCCGACGGGGAACCCGGCACGCTGGCCTTCCTCCTGGTCCAGCGCGCGGCCGCGCACGCCCACGCCGGGCAGCGGGCGGCCGCCACGGCGGACCTGGCCGCCGCCGACCGGCTGCACGGGCGGCAGGCGGTGAAGCCGCCCGGCGGGCCCTTCGACTCGTACGCCCGGGCCGACCTCGACTTCGCCCGGGCCCGCACCCACCTCGCCCTCGGGGAGTTCCCGGCCGCGGCCGACGCCCTGGAGCGGTCCCTGCGCGGCCGCCCGGCCGGACAGCACCGGGCCACCGCGCTCACCCACGCCGCGCTCGCCGAGACCCTGCTGCGCCTCGGACACCTCACCCGGGCGTGCGAGCACTGGCGGGCGTTCCTCACGGCCGCCCCGGCCGTGCAGTCGCGCGCGGTGCGCGAGGCGCTCGGCCGGCTGCTGCGCGACCTGACCCCGTACCGGCGGGCACGGGAGGCGGTCCCGACCGTGGCGATGGCCCGGGCGCTGGCGGAACGGATGCCGTGAGCAAGGTGGTTCGGGTGCGGCGGTTCGCTCAGCCCGTGACAGTGACAGTGACAGTGACAGTGACGGCGGCGGCCCGGCGGTAGCGGAGTTCGGGCACCGGGGAGCCGTCCGCGTCCTCGACGAGGACACCGCCGTCGGGGCGGAAGCCGGCGCGCTCGTAGAACCGGCGTGCCCGGGCGTTGCCTTCGAGCACCCACAGCCGCACCGCGGGGTAGGGCGCCCGGCGCAGCACCTCGGTCAGCAGGGCGCGGCCGACGCCGGTGCCGATGACGTCGGGCCGTGCGTACAGGGTGTACAGCTCGCCCTCGTCCGGAGCCGTGCCCTCGGGATCCGTGCTGGTCGCCGGTCCGTAGGCGGCCCATCCGAGGACGGTGCCGTCGGGGCCCTCGGCCACGAGGTTGGTCACGGCCCGGGCCGGGTCGGCGAAGGAGGCGCGCCGCTGCTCGGCGTAGGCGGCGACGCTGAGGCCGTCCAGGTAGGCCTGCGGCATCAGCCCGACGTAGGCGTGGCGCCACGCGCTCACGCGTACGGCGGCGACGGCGTCGATGTCGGGCTCGGTCATCTCGCGTACGCGGTAGCGGGGTTCAACCGCGTCGGTGGCGTCCATGCGGGGGAGTGTGCCAGCGCGCGGCGGCGTCGGCACCGGGATTTCAGGGCCGCCCGGAGCCGTCCAGCCAGGGCCTGCGCCCAGGTCCGGTCGGGTGGGTGCCGGTGACGCCCATGACCACCGAGTAGAGGCTCGTTTCGGCGGTGATGAAGAGCCGGTTGCGCTTGGCCCCGCCCCAGGCGATGTTGGAGACCGACTCGGGGACGGCGAGCCGTCCGATCAGGGTGCCGTCGGGGTCGTAGCAGTGCACCCCGTCGCCCATGGCGGCCGCCCAGAGCCGGCCGCCGTCGTCGAAGCGGAGGTTGTCGAAGCGGGCCCCCGGGCGGGTCGCCGCGTCGGCGAAGACCGTGCCGTCCGACAGGGTGCCGTCCGCGCGCACGTCGAAGACGCGGATGCGGCCGCCGCGGGTGTCGGAGACGAAGAGCCGCTGTTCGTCGGGGGAGAAGACGAGGCCGTTGGGGGCTTCGAAGCAGTCGGCGACCAGGCGGACTTCACCGGTGCCGGGGTCGATGCGGTAGACGTTGTTGGAGCCGATCTCGCTCTCGGCGACGTAGCCCTCGTAGTCGCTGGTGATGCCGAAGTCGGGGTCGGAGAACCAGATCGAGCCGTCGGAGCGGACCGCGGCGTCGTTCGGGCTGTTCAGGCGCTTGCCCTGCCAGCGGTCGGCGAGCACCGTGACCGTGCCGTCGTGCTCGGTCCGCGTCACCCGGCGGTTTCCCTGCTCGCAGGTGACCAGCCGGCCCTGCCCGTCGAGGGTGTTGCCGTTGGTGTGTCCGGCGCCGCGCCGGAAGACGGCGACGGCTCCGGTCTCCTCGTCCCAGCGCAGCATCCGGTCGTTGGGGATGTCGCTCCAGATCACCTGCCGCCACGCCGGTACGTAGACGGGCCCTTCGGCCCACCGGCAGCCGGTGAAGAGGACCTCCGGTGCGTCGTCCCCGTTCATGCACCGTCCGGTCCGGAACCGCTCGTCGAACATCTCGTACATGAGATTCCCCCTCAGCCCACCGATGCCGAATCTCCTTCGGCCTCGGTGCAATCTTGCAAGACCACGTATGGCAAACGCCAGATGATCTCGAAAGGAGAGGCGTGGATCACAGCGAACGGCCCCCTCGTCAGGGCGGGACGGGGCCGGACGGCCCGGGACTGGCCGAAAGTACGAGGCGGGACGGGGGTTCCGCCGGTAAGTCTTAAGCGGGGAGTAAAAACCCCAGACCGGACCGCCGGACGCACTGCGGCCCGCCGCCCCGCGACCGGTCCCGCACCCCGCGAAGGAGCAGCATGTCCGCCACCTCCCTGAAGTCCCTCGCCCGGCGCGTCCTGCGGAGCCTGAACCGCCCCGAGGCCGCGGTGCTCCTGGAGTCGGAGAACCTCCTGGTGCACACCCCCGGGCCGGGCGCGGTCTGGCCGAGCGGCACCCGGCAGGCCGTCGCCTGGTACGTGGTGGGCCCGGCCGGCGACGTGGTGGACATCGAGCTCGTCACGATGAACGGCAGCCGGTCCCGGACGGAAGCCGTCCTGGCCCGCGGCGTACCGACCCACCACACCGGCGCCACCGTGACGGTCCCCGCCCTCGCCCCGGGCCGCTACCTCGTCCTGGTCACCTCCACCACGGGCGCGCTCGACGCCTACAGCCAGCCGGTCACCGTCACCGCTTGAGGTCGCGCAGGGCCGTGTTCAGTGCCAGGACGTTGACGCGCGGCTCGCCCATGAAGCCGAGGGTGCGGCCCTCGGTGTGGGCCTTCACCAGCTTCGCGACCTCCGCCACCGGGAGGCCGTTGCGCTGGGCGACGCGGGCCGTCTGGAGCTCGGCGTAGGCCGGGGAGATGTCCGGGTCGAGGCCGGAGCCGGAGGAGGTCACCGCGTCCGCCGGAATGTCGGAGAGCCGCGGGGCGTAGCCCGGGACGGTGTTGTCGAGCAGGACCCTGGACCTGGCCTCCTGCACCGCCCTCAGCAGCTCCGGGCTGTCCGCCGCCTTGTTGGTGGCGCCGGAGACCAGCAGCTCGTACTGCTGGTTGACGGTGTTCTTGGCGAGCCCCGCCGCCGGGCGGCCCTGGAACCAGCGCGGGTCGTCCCCGTACGACTGGCCGATCAGGGAGGAGCCGACGACCTTGCCGCTCGCGTCCTTCACCTCGGAGCCGTTGGCCTTGTGGCCGAAGGCGGCCTGGGCGATGCCCGTGACGGCGAGCGGGTAGAGGACCCCGCACAGCACGGTGAGGACGAGCAGGGCGCGCAGCCCGGCGCCGAGCAGGCGGGCGGTGTTTCCTACGGAGTTGTTCATGAGGTCACTACGTTCCTAGTCAGCAGAGCCCTGGTTCAGCGCAGGCCGGGGATGAGGGAGACGACCATGTCGATGAGCTTGATGCCGATGAACGGGGCGACCAGGCCGCCGAGCCCGTAGAGGGTGAGGTTGCGCCGGAGCATCTTGTCGGCGCTCGTGGGCCGGTACTGGACGCCCTTCAGGGCGAGCGGGACCAGCGCGATGATGACCAGCGCGTTGAAGATGACGGCGGACAGGATCGCGGAGTCGGGGGAGTGCAGGCCCATGATGTTGAGCTTGTCCAGGCCCGGGTAGACCGCCGCGAACATGGCCGGGATGATCGCGAAGTACTTGGCGACGTCGTTGGCGATGGAGAAGGTGGTCAGCGCACCGCGCGTGATCAGCAACTGCTTGCCGATCTCGACGATTTCGATGAGCTTGGTGGGGTTGGAGTCCAGGTCCACCATGTTCCCGGCCTCCTTGGCGGCCGAGGTTCCGGTGTTCATCGCCACGCCCACGTCGGCCTGTGCCAGCGCCGGGGCGTCGTTGGTGCCGTCGCCGGTCATGGCGACGAGCTTTCCGCCCGCCTGTTCCCGCTTGATGAGGGCCATCTTGTCCTCGGGGGTGGCTTCGGCGAGGAAGTCGTCGACGCCCGCTTCTTCGGCGATGGCCCTGGCGGTGAGCGGGTTGTCGCCGGTGATCATGATGGTCTTGATGCCCATGCGCCGCAGCTCGTCGAAGCGCTCCCGCATGCCCTCCTTGACCACGTCCTTGAGGTGGATGACACCCAGGACCCGGGCGCCCTTGTCGTCCTCCAGCGCGACGAGCAGCGGGGTGCCGCCGGCGCCGGAGATCTCGTCCACCTTGTCCCGCGCGTCCGGGGCGACCGTACCGCCCTGCTCGCCGACCCAGGCGATGATCGAACCGGCCGCGCCCTTGCGGACCTTGCGGCCGTCCACGTCGACGCCCGACATGCGGGTCTGCGCGGTGAAGGGGATCCACTCGGCGCCGACCAGCTCGCCCTGGTGGCGTTCGCGCAGCCCGTACTTCTCCTTCGCGAGGACCACGATCGAGCGGCCCTCGGGGGTCTCGTCGGCCAGCGAGGAGAGCTGGGCGGCATCGGCCAGCTCGGCGGCGATGGCGCCGGAGACGGGGACGAACTCGGAGGCCTGGCGGTTGCCGAGGGTGATGGTGCCGGTCTTGTCGAGCAGCAGCGTGGAGACGTCACCGGCGGCCTCCACCGCACGGCCGCTCATCGCGAGCACGTTGCGCTGGACCAGGCGGTCCATGCCGGCGATGCCGATCGCGGAGAGCAGGGCGCCGATGGTGGTCGGGATGAGGCAGACCAGCAGCGCCGTCAGCACGATCATCGACTGCTTGGCGTGCGCGTACATCGCGAACGGCTGGAGGGTGACGACGGCGAGCAGGAAGACGATGGTGAGCGAGGCCAGCAGGATGTTGAGGGCGATCTCGTTGGGCGTCTTCTGCCGGGCCGCGCCCTCGACCAGGTTGATCATGCGGTCGATGAAGGTCTCGCCGGGCTTCGTCGTGATCTTGATGACGATGCGGTCGGAGAGCACCTTCGTCCCGCCGGTCACGGCCGAGCGGTCGCCGCCGGACTCGCGGATGACCGGCGCCGATTCACCCGTGATGGCGGACTCGTCCACGGAGGCGACGCCTTCGACGACGTCACCGTCGCCGGGGATGATGTCGCCGGCCTCGCACACGACCAGGTCGCCGATACGGAGCTCCGTGCCGGGCACCTGCTCCTCCGCCGAGCCGTTGAGGCGGCGGGCGACGGTGTCCGTCTTGGCCTTCCGCAGCGTGTCGGCCTGGGCCTTGCCGCGGCCCTCCGCCACCGCCTCGGCGAGGTTGGCGAAGATGGTGGTCAGCCACAGCCACGCCGTGATCGCCCAGCCGAAGAGGCTGCCCGGGTCGGAGATGGCCAGCGCGGTGGTCAGTACGGAACCGATCAGCACCACGAACATGACCGGCGACTTGACCATCACCCGGGGGTCGAGCTTGCGCACCGCGTCCGGGAAGGACTTCAGCAGCTGCTTCGGGTCGAAGATGCCGCCGCCGATCTTGGCCCGTTCGGGCTTGTGACCGCTGGGCAGGTCCCCGTGCGGGGCGCGGGTGGAGGTGGCGGTGCTCATGAGGCGAGCCCTTCGGCGAGCGGGCCCAGCGCCAGGGCCGGGAAGTAGGTGAGGCCCGTGACGATGATGATCGTGCCGACGAGCAGGAAGGTGAACAGCGGCTTCTCGGTGCGCAGGGTGCCCGCGGTGGCGGGGACCGGCTGCTGTTCGGCGAGCGAGCCGGCCAGGGCCAGGACGAAGACCATCGGCAGGAAGCGGCCGAGCAGCATCGCCAGACCGGTGGTCGTGTTGAACCACTGGGTATTGGCGTTCAGGCCGGCGAAGGCCGAGCCGTTGTTGTTGCCGGCCGAGCTGTAGGCGTAGAGGACCTCGGAGAATCCGTGCGCGCCGCCGTTGGACATCGAGTGCCCGGGGGTGGGCAGGGCCATCGCCAGGGCCGTGAAGCCGAGCACCACGGCCGGGGTGATGAGGATGTAGCAGGCGGCGAACTTGATCTGCCGGGTGCCGATCTTCTTGCCCAGGTACTCGGGGGTGCGGCCGACCATCAGGCCGGCGATGAACACCGCGATGATCGCCATGATCAGCATGCCGTAGAGGCCGGAGCCGACGCCGCCGGGCGCGATCTCGCCGAGCTGCATGCCCAGCAGCTGGATCCCGCCGCCCAGTCCCGTGTAGGAGGAGTGGAAGGAGTTGACCGCGCCGGTGGAGGTCAGGGTCGTCGCCACGGAGAAGATCGCGGAGGCGCCGATGCCGAAGCGGGCCTCCTTGCCCTCCATCGCACCGCCCGCGGCCTGGAGCGCCGGGCCGTGGTGGCCGAATTCCGTCCACATCATGAGGGCGGTGAAACCGAGCCAGATGGTGACCATCGTGGCGAGGATCGCGTAGCCCTGGCGGACCGAGCCGATCATCCGGCCGAAGGTGCGGGTGAGGGCGAAGGGGACGAGCAGGATCAGGAAGATCTCGAAGAGGTTCGAGAAGGGGGTCGGGTTCTCGAAGGGGTGGGCGGAGTTGGCGTTGAAGTAGCCGCCGCCGTTCGTGCCGAGTTCCTTGATGGCCTCCTGCGAGGCGACCGCCCCGCCGTTCCACTGCTGCTTCGCTCCAAAGCTGTGCCCATTTACAAACTGACCCACCTCGTGGATGCCGGAGAAGTTCTGGATGACCCCGCAGGCCACCAGCACGACCGCGGCGATCAGGGAGAGGGGCAGCAGGATGCGGACGGTGCCGCGCACCAGGTCGGACCAGAAGTTCCCGAGCTCGCCGGTGCGGGAGCGCGCGAAGCCCCGTACGAGGGCGACCGCGACGGCCATGCCCACGGCGGCCGAGAGGAAGTTCTGCACGGCCAGGCCGCCGGTCTGCACGAGCGGGCCCATGGCCTGCTCACCGGCGTACGACTGCCAGTTCGTGTTGGACACGAAGGAGGCGGCCGTGTTGAAGGCCTGGTCCGGCTTGATGGAGACGAAGCCGAGCGAGCCGGGCAGGTGGCCCTGCAGCCGCTGGAGCAGGTAGAGGAAGAGGACGCTCACCGCCGAGAAGGCGAGGACCGAGCGCAGGTACGCCGGCCAGCGCATCTCGGCGTTCGGGTTGGCGCCGACCGCCTTGTAGATCCACTTCTCGGGGGCGTAGTGCTTCTTCGAGGAGTAGACGCGGGCCATGTAATCGCCCAGGGGGCGATAGGCGAGGGCCAGGGCCGCGAAGAGCGCGAGCAGCTGGAGCACCCCGGCGAGGACGGGACTCATCGGCGCTAGAACCTCTCCGGGAAGACGAGGGCGACGACGAGGTACCCGAGCAGGGCGACGGCGACCACCAGGCCGACGACGTTTTCGGCGTTCACAGCTTGGCCACCCCCTTGGCGACGAGGACCACCAGCGCGAAGACCGCGATCGTGGTGACGACGAAGGCCAGATCGGCCATCGTGAGCTCCCGGAGGGTTCGAGGGTGGGCGTTTTCAGGACACCTCTGAGTGGAACGCCTGTTCCGGCCCCGCACGGACTTCCTTGACGGGGCCCATACGCCCGTGGGTGCGGCCTTGACGGATCCCTAACGCGGGTGGAGCGGGTGGACGTGGCGTGGGCTCAGGCTAAGTGGGTGTGCCCGGATATGCCCGGTATGCGGCTATTCGTGACCCATGGGCGGAAGATCGAATTCCGTCTTATGGAAATCCCATTCCGGTATGCGGTATTCGGGTTATGCTCCGGCCGTCCGCACGCGCACAGCGAACCCCTGCCAGGAGGAATGCCATGTCCGAGACCCGTGCCGAAACCGGTTTCGAGACCGGCGGCTATACCGGTGCCGAGACCCGTGCCGAGACCGGTGCCGAGACCCGTGCGGAGACCGGGGGCGAGAACCGTGTCGCCCTGATCACCGGTTCCTCCTCCGGCATCGGCGCCGGCATCGCCCGCCGGCTGGCCGCGGCCGGAATCCGCGTGGTCCTGAACTCGGCGCGCAGCGAGGACGCGGGCAAGGCGCTCGCCGCCGAACTGCCCGACGCGGTCTACGTACGGGGCGACGTCGCGGACGCCGACGACGCGCGGCGGATCGTCCGGACGGCGATCGACGCGTACGGACGGCTCGACGTCCTGGTCAACAACGCGGGCATCACCCGGTTCATCCCCCTGAACGACCTCGAAGCCGCCGACGCCGACGCCTGGCGCGAGATCTTCGAGGTCAACGTCATCGGCACCTGGCAGATGATCACCGCCGCCACCCCCCATCTGAGGGAATCGGGCGCCGGCTCGATCATCAACATCTCCTCGGTCTCCGCGACCCGCGCGCTCGGCAGCTCGATCCCCTACGCCGTCAGCAAGTCCGCGGTCAACCACATGACCCGGCTGCTGGCCTCCCAGCTCGGACCCGCCGTCCGGGTGAACGCGATCGCGCCCGGCCTGATCGACACCCCCTGGTACGAGGGTGAGGACCAGGTCTGGGAGAGCTCGCGGGAATGGATCACGGAGAACACCCCGCTGCGCCGTGTGGGCACCCCCGAGGACGTGGCCGAGGCAGCCCTCTACCTGGTCGACGCGGCCTACACGACCGGCGACGTACTCACCGTCGACGGCGGCCGGCACGTCGTCTGACCCGGCCCCGACACCATCCCCACCGGATTCCACATCGTGGACAACTACCCTCGGAATATGAACGCAGAAGCCGACGCACGCGAAGCCGCCGCACAGGCCACCTCGGCACTGGCCACCTCCGCCAAGGCCACCGTGAAGGCCGACGACCGCAGTCACGTCTTCCACTCCTGGTCGGCCCAGGAGCTCATCGACCCGCTCGCCGTGGCCGGCGCCGAGGGTTCCTACTTCTGGGACTACGACGGCAACCGCTTCCTCGACTTCTCCAGCGCCCTCGTCTACACGAACATCGGCTACCAGCACCCGAAGGTCGCCGCGGCCATCGCCGAGCAGGCCGGCAAGCTCTGCACCGTCGCGCCCGGCTTCGCCGTCGACGTGCGCTCCGAGGCCGCCCGGCTGATCGCCGAGCGCACCCCGGGCGACCTCGACAAGATCTTCTTCACCAACGCGGGCGCCGAGGCCGTGGAGAACGCCGTCCGCATGGCCCGGGTGCACACCGGCCGCACCAAGGTGCTGTCCGCGTACCGCTCGTACCACGGCGCCACCTCCACCGCGATCAACCTCACCGGGGACGCGCGCCGCTTCGGCAACGACAGCGCCACCGCCGGCGTCGTCCACTTCTGGGGGCCCTTCGCCTACCGCTCGCCCTTCTACGCGGCCACCCCCGCCGAGGAGTGCGAGCGCGCGCTGCGCCACCTGGAGGACACCATCGTCTTCGAGGGCCCGCAGTCCATCGCCGCGATCATCCTGGAGACCGTCGGCGGCGCCCCCGGCGTGCTCGTGCACCCCGACGGCTACCTGGCCGGGGTCCGCGCGCTCTGCGACCGCTTCGGCATCGTCTTCATCCTCGACGAGATCATGGTCGGCTTCGGCCGCACCGGTAAGTGGTTCGCCTCCGAGCACTGGGACGTCACCCCCGACCTCATCTGCTTCGCCAAGGGCGTGACCAGCGGATACGTCCCCCTCGGCGGGGTCGCCATCTCGGCCGCCATCGCCGAGACCTTCGCCCGCCGGCCCTACCCGGGCGGGCTGACGTACTCCGGGCACGTGCTGGCCTGCGCCGCCGCCGTCGCGACGATCAACGTCATGGAGGAGGAGGGCATCGTCGAGCAGTCCGCCCGCACCGGCGCCGAGCTGCTCGGACCGGGCCTCGCCGCCCTCGCGGAGCGCCACCCGTCCGTCGGGGAGGTGCGCGGGCTCGGCACGTTCTGGGCCCTGGAGCTCGTACGGAACAAGGAGACGCGCGAGCCCCTGGTCCCGTACAACGCCGCGGGCGCGGACAACGCGCCGATGGCCGAGTTCGGGGCGGCCCTGAAGAAGGGCGGGCTGTGGCCGCTGCTCGCCGGAAACCGCATCCACGTCGCACCGCCCTGCAACGTGTCCGCCGAGGACGTGGAGAAGGGGCTGCGGATCATCGACGAGGCCCTGACGGTGGCCGACGCGCACACGGTCTGAGCTGCGCGGATCATACGGATACCCAAGCCGTGGGTGCCTGTTCTCGGAGGATTCGCTCTCTTACGAACGACATGTGAACGTGCTGGAATCAACAGGCACCTACGGACCGGGATGCACGTCAGTCCCGGGGCGGTCCACGCGGGGTATCGGCGTGACCGAACGGCGGGGGGCGGGCTGCGCGTCCGCCGGACGCCGGGCGTACGGGATCCAGACAACCGGACTCCGTGTTCCCGAGTACCCGAAGGAAGACAGCGCATGAGCAAGCACATCCTCGCCCAGAACCAGTACGGCAAGGCCGAGAACCGCATCGTCAAGGTCACCCGCAAGGGCAGCGACGGCTCCTGGCACGAGATCCGCGACCTCAACGTCTCCGTCGCACTGCGCGGTGAGTTCCGCGACGTCCACCTCACCGGTGACAACGCCAACTGCCTGCCCACCGACACCACCAAGAACACCGTGTTCGCCTTCTCCAAGGAGCACGGCGTCGCCTCCCCCGAGGCCTTCGGCATCCTGCTGGCCAAGCACTTCGTCTCCTCCCAGGCCCCGATCCGCGAGGCGCAGATCCGCGTCGAGGAGTACGCCTGGGAGCGGATCCCGGTCCCGACGCGCAAGGAGCAGCACTCCTTCGCCCTCAAGGGCACCGAGGTGCGCACCGCGCAGATCACGTACAGCGAGACCACCGGTCTCCAGGTGATCTCGGGCCTGAAGGACCTGACCGTGATGAACTCGACCAACTCCGAGTTCCACGGCTTCATCAAGGACAAGTACACGACGCTGCAGGAGGCGTACGACCGCATCCTGGCGACCAAGGTCACCGCGCGCTGGGCGCACTCGGCGCTCGCCGCCGACGACGCCGAGTACGACTGGGACCAGTCGTACAAGAAGGTCCGCAAGAACATGCTGGAAGCCTTCGCGGAGACCTACTCGTACTCCCTGCAGCAGACCCTGAACCAGATGGCCGAGCGGGTGCTCGACAACTGCCCCAAGGTCAACGAGGTGCGCCTCAACCTCCCCAACAAGCACCACTTCCTCGTCGACCTGGAGCCCTTCGGCCTCAAGAACGACAACGAGGTCTACTTCGCGGCCGACCGCATGTACGGCCTCATCGAGGGCACCATCCACCGCGAAGGCGTGCAGCCGGTGATCGCGACGAGCGACTGGATCGTGGCGTAACACCCGCCCGGCACTCGTAGGCAGTTCGGCCCGGACCGCGTCGCGGGGTCCGGGCCGTTCCGCGTCCGTGCCCGCGTCCGCCTTACGGGGCCTGCTCCGGCTGACCGTCCTCGGGCTGCCCCTCCTCCGGCTGCTCCTCTTCCGGCTGGCCCACGAGCAGGTTCCAGCGCCCGGAGCGCCCCGTCAGGGTCGTCACCGACTCCGGCCGCACGTCGAGCCGCCAGAAGGCCGCCGCGGGCAGCTCCAGGGCCCACACCACGGCCGCCCGTACGACGCCCTGCCCGGTCACCGCCCGGTGCGTCCCGGGCGCCAGCGCGGCCAGGTGCGCACCGACCCGGGCGATCAGCGCCTCCACCGACTCCCCGCCGCCCGGAGGCGCGTACGCGGTGTCGCTCATCCACCGCCGCAGCCCGCCGGGGTCCTCCCCGGCCACCTCGTCCATGCTCCGCCCGGCCCAGTCCCCGTGATCCTGGCCACGCAGCCCTTCGTACCCCGGGCACGGATCCCCGTAGGGGAACCGGTGCAGCCGCCCGGCCTCGTCCAACGGAGGTCTCACGAGACGGACTCGTACGAGCTGGGGCTTCATAAGGGGAGGATAAGCGCGGTACGGTCACGGACGACAAGACGACGGTATGACGGAAGTCCGGTTGAGAATCCGGCACGGTCGCGCCACTGTGAATCCTCCCGGAGGGGGAGGAAAGTCAGACCCGCCACCGTCGTCGAAAGCACCACTGACCGGGACGCGTGTTCCCTCTGGAGGCTCCTGCCATGGCCAACTCCGCCGTGCCCACGACTGCCACCCCCCTGGCCGTCGCACCCATCTCCCTCACCGCTCTGGCCCCTTGGGCGCTGTTCGCCGGTGTCCTGATGCTGGTCCTGCTCTACCTCGTCGGCGCCGAGCAGGGCGCCACCGCGATCTTCGAAGGCGACACCATCCACGAGTGGATGCACGACGGTCGCCACCTCCTCGGCTTCCCCTGCCACTGATCCACCGATCCGCAAGGGACCGAGAACTCCATGAACTCCATTTCCCCCCGCGTGCTCCTCGTCAGGGGCATGCTCGCCGGCCTGCTGGCCGGTGTCGCCGCATTCCTCGTCGCGTACCTCCTGGGCGAGTCCCAGGTCGACGCGGCGATCGCCATCGAAGAGGCCGGATCCCACGACCACGGTGACGCCGAGGCCGCTCCGGTCAGCCGCGCCCTGCAGGCCACGGCCGGCCTGGGCACCGGAACCCTGCTCTACGGGATCGCGCTCGGCGGCATCGCCGCGCTCGTCTACTGCTACGCCCTGGGCCGGATCGGCCGCTTCGGCCCCCGGGCCACGGCGGCGCTGGTCTCCGGGGGTCTGTTCGTCACCGTCTCCCTGGTGCCGTTCTTCAAGTACCCCGCCAACCCGCCGGCCGTCGGAGACCCCGAGACCACGGTGCAGCGGACCACCCTCTACGTCCTGATGCTGGCGCTCGGCCTGCTGCTCGCGGCGGCCGCGCTGATCCTGGGCCGGCGCCTCGCGCCGAGCCTGGGCAACTGGAACGCCTCGGTCGTCGCCTCGATCGCCTTCGTGGCGGCCGTCGGCGTCGCCTACGCGCTCCTGCCCGGCATCAACGAGGTCCCGGAAGGCTTCCCGGCGGCGCTCGTCTGGCAGTTCAGGCTCGCCTCGCTCGCCATTCAGGCTGCGATGTGGAGCACTTTCGGCCTGGCTTTTGGATTTCTTGCCGAACGGGCCCTTGTCCCGGCCGCCGCGCCCAAGGAGGCTGTACAGCCTGCGAGTTGACGTCTTGCGTGCAGGTGACTGAAAGGCTGGTGGCGGCGCGGTGACGACGGCGATCCGAGAGCTCGGGGACCACCGAAGACCCAAAGACCGCCGGGAGCGATCGCGCCGCCCCCACCTGCCGCGTCTGTTCCACCTGTTCCGCCTGTTCCACCTGCCGAGCCTGCCGGACCGGCAGCAGTGGCGGGAGGTGCGCGAGTGGCGCGGCTGGACGGGCGCGGCCCCGTTCTGGCTGAACGCGGTGCTCCTGTTATTGACGCCCTTCACCACCGTCACCCTGCTCGCGCAGGTCGGCATCATCGCGGGCCTGACCGCCCTCGGCGGCCTCGGCCGCCACCTATGGTCGGGTGACTACGGACATGCGGCCATCCACTGCGCCGCCGTGCTGATGGGTGCGGCGGCGGTGACGGTGGTGGTGGTCTGACGGGGCGGGTGGTTCGGGGGGCTAGCCCCCCGAACGACTGTCCCGGCTGCCGGATGTAGTGGCGCCGGAGGCTCAACCATCCTCGTTTCATGACCACTTACCGCAGCAAGACCGCACTCGTCGCCCTGTGTGCCGCGGCCGTGGCGGCCACCTTGACCGGGGCCGCCGCCCCGTCTGCCGCTGCCCTGTCTGCCGCCGCCCCGCCCGCCCTGGCCTGGGCGGCGTGCACCCACACGGGCCACCTCGACGGCCAGCAGTGCGCGAAGCTGTCCGTCCCCCTCGACTACGCCGACCCGGCCGGCCCGCAGGTGGAGCTCGCCGTGTCCCGGCTGCCCAGCACCCGTCCCGCCGCCCGGCGCGGCACCCTGGCCGTGGTCCCCGGCGGGCCGGGCGGCTCGGGCGTGCAGCGGCTCTCGCAGAAGGGCGCGGCACTGGCCGGGCAGTTGGCCGGCGCCTACGACCTCGTCGCGCTGGACCCGCGCGGGGTCGGCGGCAGCGTCACCGCGGCGTGCGGCCTGGACGCGGCCGACCGGCACATGACGACCCTGCGCTCCTGGCCCGGCGCCGGCGGGGGGATCGCGGAGAACGCCGACCGCTCCCGCCGGGTGGCCGAGGCCTGCGCCGCCAACGGCGGCGCGGTGCTGCGCAGTTTCACCACCGCCAACCAGGCGCGCGACATGGACCGCTTCCGGGAGGCCCTCGGCGAGCGGAAGCTCTCGGTGTGGGCCGTCTCCTACGGGACCTACGTGACGGCGGTGTACGCGCAGAAGTTCCCCGGGCGCACCGACCGCCTGGTGCTGGACAGCAGCGGGGACCCCGACCCGACGCGGGTCGAGCGCGGCTGGCTCGCGAACATGGCGCAGGGCGCCGAGGACCGCTTCCCCGACTTCGCCGCTTGGGCGGCGGACCCGGCGCGGGCGGGGGAGGGGCTGCGGCTCGCCGAACACCCGGAAGACGTACGCCCGTTGTTCCTGGAGCTGGCGGCGGAACTGGACCGCGCCCCCAAGCCGTCCGATGTGCCCGGGCTGCCGCTGACCGGCACCATGCTGCGCCAGGCCATGCAGCTCGCCCTCTACGGGGACGCCCAGTTCCCCGCCTTCGCCCGCCTGGTCCGCGCGGCCCAGGACCCCCAGGCGGTTCCGGAGCTGCCCAGGGATCTCGCAGGGTCGCTGCCCGACACGGACGCGGCGCTGATGGTGGGGGTCATCTGCAACGACGTGGCCTGGCCGAAGGACGTCGCCGGGTACGAGCGGGCGGTGGCCGCGGACCGGGCGGCGCACCCGCTGACGGCGGGGATGCCGGCGAACATCACCCCGTGCGCCTTCTGGAAGGGCGCCCCCGCCGAGCGTCCCGCCCGCATCACCGACCGGGGCCCGTCGAACATCCTGATGGTGCAGAACCGCCGCGACCCCGCGACCCCGTACGCCGGCGCGCTGAAGATGCGCGAGGCGCTCGGCTCGCGCGCCCGGCTGCTCACCGTGGACCACGGCGGCCACGGGGTCTACCTCGGCAACGGCAACGCCTGCTCCGACCGCACGGTCACCGCGTACCTCAGGACGGGGGAGCGTCCGGCCCGGGACGCGGTGTGCCCGTCCTGAAGATCCGGTCCAGGTGGTGGCGCAGTACCGCGACGGCCGACTCGGGGCCGCGCTGGCCGACCAGGATGCTGGTGCCCATGCTCGCCGCCATGGCGAGGAGGCTGATCGCCTCGGTGCGCGCGTCGGCGTCCGGGTCGGCCAGGCCGGATTCCTGGGCCCCGGCGATCAGTGCGGCCACCGCGTTCTCGGCGGCGTCGGGGTTGTCGACGAAGGGCTGGGCGGCGAGCGCCTCGTCGGTCACGGAGAGGATCGCGTAGGAGCTGTAGAGGAGGTGGAAGGTACGGCCCTCCTCGTCGGTCGGCAGGGAGGCCAGCAGCAGTGCCTCGATGGTCGCGCGCGGGCCGGGATCGGGGCCGGCGGCGGCGAGGCGGGCGCCGACCCGCGCGGTGAAGCGGTCGGTGAGGTGCTGGAGCCCGTAGAAGAGCAGCTTCTCCTTGGTCTGGAAGTAGTACTGGACCAGGCGCAGGGAGACCCCGGCCTCGGCCGCCACGTCGCGCATGCCGACCGCGTGCAGCCCGCGCCGTCCGGCGACGCGGATGAGCGCCTCGGCGATCTGGGTGCGCCGTTCCTCGTGGTCCACGCGTTTCGGCATGTTCTGGTGTCTCCGCCCGTCGGTGCTCGTCCGTGCCCGTCCTCGGTGCTGAGCCCGCGGCTCGTTTTCATGGTACCGCCGTATCAACATCATGGTACGGTCGTATCACGAAGAACGGATCCGCGATCCTCCAGGAGGTGCCCCCGTGCCCGAGAAGAAGCCCCGAGTGCCCCGCGACATCGGCCACTACGTGAGCGACGAGCTGCGCGACCGCTACTTCGCCGCCTGCGACGCCCTCTACGCGATGGGGGCTCCCCTCCGCTCCGAAACGGACGTGGAGACGAGCTTCGGGACCACGCACGTCTACCGCTACGGGCCCACGGACCCGGCGGCGGAGTCCCGTACGCCGATCGTCCTGATCCACGGCTCGGGCGGCTGCTCGGCCCAGTGGTACCCCAACACCGTCGCCCTCAGCGCCGAGCGGCCCGTCTACGCCCTCGACACCCCCGGCGACCCGGGCCGCAGCGTCCAGCGCGAGGTGATGTGGCAGCCCGAGCGCGCGGCGCAGTGGATGGACGAGGCGCTCGACGCGCTCGGCCTGGACCGGGTCCACCTGGTCGGCTCCTCCTACGGCGGCTGGCTGGTCATCAACCAGGTGCACCTGCGCCCCGGCCGGCTCGCCTCGGTCACCGCCCTGGACCCCGGCGGCCTGGAGAAGGTGGGGCTGCGCTTCTTCGTGTGGATCTTCGCCAGCCTCTTCGCGACCTTCGCCCCCAAGGCGCTGCGCCCGACCCTGGCCAAGTGGCTGGAGCAGCCGGTCCTCGTCGTCCCCGAACTGCGCGCCTGGATCCAGGCGGGCGTCCGCGCCTTCCGGATCCGCCGGCCCGCGCCGCTGCCGCTGTCGGACGCCGAACTGGGCTCGATCCGGACGCCGTTCTACCTGATCATGGGCAAGCGGAGCCTGCTCGTGCACCCGAAGCGCCAGCTGGAGCGGGTACCCCGGGTGATCCCCGGAGCCCGCGCCGAGATCGTCTCCGCGACCGGGCACGGGCCGCAGATCGACCACCCCGAGCTGGTCAACGCCCGGATGCTCGGCTTCTTCGAGGACATCGACTCGCTCAGGCGGTCCGGAAGCGGAGCCGGTACTCCGTCGGCGTGATGCCGAGCGTGCGGCGGAAGGCCCGTACGAGGGTGTCGGCGGTGCCGAACCCGCAGGTGGAGGCGACCCGTTCGAGCGTGGCATCGGTGGTTTCGAGCTGGCCCCGCGCCAGCTCCACCCGGGACGACTCGATGTAGGCGGCCGGGGTCATGCCCAGCTCGGACTTGAAGATCCGGGCCAACTGCCGCTCGCTGACGTGCGCGTGCGCGGCGATGTCGGCCAGGCTGAGCCGCCCGCCGAGGTGCCGCCTGATGAAGTGCCGCAGGTCCTCGCCGCGCCGGGTCGCGGAGACGGGCTCCAGCGGGACGCTGAACTGGCTCTGCCCGCTCGGCCGCTTCAGGTACATCACGAGCTGCCGGGCCACGCGCAGGGCGACGCCCTCGCCGAAGTCCTCGGACACCAGGGCGAGCGAGAGGTCCAGGCAGGCGCTGATCCCGGCGCCGGTCCACACCTCGCCCTCCCGGATGAAGATCGGGTCGGCGTCCACCTCCACCGCCGGATGGTCGGCGGCGAGCTGCTCCGCGGTGGACCAGTGGGTGGTGGCCCGCTTGCCGTCGAGCAGCCCGGCCGCGGCCAGGAGATGGGCCCCCACGCAGACGGACGCGACCCGGCGCGCGCACCCGGCGAGCATCCGCACCCAGTCGACGACCTCCGGGTCGGTGAGGGCGCGGACGCGGCGCTCGGCGTCCAGCTCGACCGCGCCGGGCACCAGGAGCGTGTCGATGCTCCGCGCGGCGGCCTCGCCGAAGGTCAGGTCCGGCAGGATGCGCACCCCGGCCGAGGTGGTGACGGGGTCGAGCGTCCGTGCGGCCAGCACGACCCGGTAGCCGGCGGCGTCCTCGGTCTCCCGCCGGACCAGGGAGAACACCTCCGGCGGCCCGGTGACGTCCAGCAGGTCGACGCCCTCGAAGAGCACGATCACGATCAGCCGCGCGACGGGCTCCAGGGGCGCGGAAGGTGCGGTGCCGCGGTCCAGCCGGTGTCCATGGATCTGCATGCCGAGGTCTCCATGTGGGGTCTCCATGTCGTCTCCGTGGGTGCTTCTCAGCCGACGCTCACGAGCAAGTGTGTGCAACGCTAACATGATGCGTAAGCGCTGATTACGAAACTCCGCGATACCCCTTGCACGGCAACCGACCTCCCCAGGCCGGATCTGTTAGCGCTGCTACCATCGACGCCATGTCAACGGCCCGAGAGCGCATCCTGGAAGCCACCGCGGAGCTGCTCGCCACCAAGGACCCGGCGGCGATCTCCACCCGGTCCATCTGCGACCGGGCCAAGGTCGGCATGCCCGAGATCTACCGCCAGTTCGGCGACAAGGAGGGGCTGCTCACCGCGGTCGCCGACCTCGGCTTCGAGCGGTTCCTCGCCAACAAGCGGCGCAATCCGCAGACCGACGACCCGGTGGCGGACCTGCGCACGGCCTGGGACAGCCACGTCGCGTTCGCGCTCGGCAACCCCCACCTCTACCGGCTGATGTTCACCCCCGCCGGCACGGCCAAGCCGCAGGCGATCGCGGAGGCGCAGGCCCTGCTCCTGACGGCCGTGGGGCGGTGCCGCGACGCCGGCCGGCTGCGCACGTCCCCGGCGCTGGCCGGGCAGTCGATCCTCTCGGCGAACGTGGGCGTCTGCCTGATGGCCCTGTCCTTCCCCGAGCTGTACGGGGGCCTGGACATCTCGCAGTCGGTACGGGACGCGGTGATCGGGAAGGTCACCGGCGACGAGCGGGAGGACACCAGGATCGGCGCCGCGACCGTCCTCGCCCAGGCCCTGGTCGACACCCTCACGGGAGCGACCCCGCCGTGACCTCGTGCGCCGTGACGTCGTGGACCCGCGCAATGCGGATCGACCTGCGCTGACCGCGGCCCTATGCCCGGCCGCCGCGGGTGAAGCCGGAGACCAGAGCGACGAACTCGTCCTCCTTCTCGAAGAAGGCGACGTGCCCGGCCTCGATCTCGGCGTACGTGCTGTGCGCGATCGCGGCGTGCAGGGCGCGGCTGTTCTCCACCGGGACGGTGATGTCCAGCGTGGCCCCGATGACCAGGGTCTCGGCCTCGATGAGCGGCAGCAGGCCGCGGATGTCGATACGGGTGTCGAGGTCCACGTGGCGCAGGGTACCGGGGGTGGGCGGCATGTTCGGGATCAGGAGCTCGACCTGTTCGCGGCCGATCGCGTTGAGGAAGCCCCGGCTGAAGCCGGTCATGGTCACCGAACGGCCGAAGGCGGCCGGGTCGGAGACGCCGATCTGCTGCCACAGGGCGAAGAGGTTGCGCAGGTACTCGTCCCCGTCGGTGTGGGCCCATCCGGCGACCAGGATCAGCCGCCGCACGAGGTCGGGGCGCAGCGCGGCCACGGCGGCGGACACCGGCGCGCCCATGGAGAAGCCGAGCAGGTCCACCGGCCCGGTGCCCGCGTCCTCGATGACGGCGATGACCTGCGCGGCCAGCCCCTCCACGGTCAGCCGGCCCCCGTCGTCCGCGGTGCGGTCGGTGCCGGACAGGTCGGGGGTGATCACCGTGTGGTCGGCGGTGAAACGGGGCAGCGTCTGCCCCCAGTTCACGGCGGCACCGCCCGAGCCGGTGCCGTGCACGAGGACGAGCGCGGGGCCCGAGCCGGTGCGCTCGTAGAAGACCTCGGCGCCGGCGACGCGCACGGTGGAACTCACGGTGGAGTTCGCGGTGGTGCGCGCGGGGGTGGTGTCGACGGGGGCGGTGAGGGTCGTGGACATGGCTGCTGCTCCTCCTGGTGGCGGTGGCCGCCGGGGCGTTTCCCCTCCGGCTCCGCCCACTGTGCCGCCGGGCCGCGGGGGCCGGGAGAGACCCCTCGAACCTGGGACCGGCGATCCCTGGATACGCCGATCCGGCGCGGTGGGAGGCGGACGGGAGCCACCGCCGGGCCACCGCCAGGCCGCCCCCGGCCACCTCCGGCCCACCGCCCGCCCGCCGCGCCGGAGGCGTCCGGCAGGATGATCCACATGACGACAGACCGCCGTGAGCTCGCCGATTTCCTCCGCCGTTCGCGCGAGCGGGTGCGCCCGCAGGACGCGGGTCTCACCGCCGGGCCCCGGCGCCGTACGCCCGGGCTGCGGCGCGAGGAGGTGGCGCAGCTCGCGGGCATGTCGGCCGACTACTACATCCGGCTGGAGCAGGCCCGCGGCCCGCAGCCCTCACCGCAGATGCTGTCCGCCCTCGCCCGCGCCCTGCGCCTCAGCGACGACGGGCGCGACCACCTCCACCTGCTCGCCGGGCACCGCCCGCCCGCCGCGCGGGTCGCGGGCGACCAGGTCGGTGCCGGCCTGCTGCACCTGCTGGACCAGCTGTCCGGTACTCCGGCGCAGGTCCTGAGCGACCTGGGCGACGTGCTGGCCCAGAACGAGATGGCCCGCGCCCTCCTGGGCGGCGTGTGCACGGTGTCCGAGCACGGCCGCAACGTGGTCTGGCGCTGGTTCGCCGACCCGGCCGCGCGGGACGCGTACCCGGCCGGGGAACACGAGCAGTACAGCCGCCTCCACGTGGCGGACCTGCGGGCGGCCGTCGGGCGGCGCTCCTCGGACCCGGCCGCCACCCGTCTGGTGGAGCGGCTGCGGGAGGCCAGCGCGGAGTTCACCGCGCTGTGGGAGCTGCACGAGGTCGCCGTCCGCCGCCACAGCCGCATGCGGGTGATCCACCCGGTCGTCGGCCCCGTCGACCTCGACTGCCAGGTGCTCCTCGCCCCGGAGGGGGACCAGCGCCTCCTGCTCCTGACACCCCCGCCGGGCACGGACACGGCCGCCCGGCTGGACCTGCTCCGCGTGGTCGGTACCGAGCAGTTCGCGCAGCCGGGCTGACCCGCAGGCCTCGTAAACCAGCTATCTCCGTAAACCATCCCAAAGTGCAGCAAACGGGGTCCGGTGATCAGATGGGGCGATGCCCGGCGTCGACCCCCGCTGAATGGAGCGAGAGATGGCCAACCTCCCCTTCGAGACCCTCCCCTTCGACGACACGACCGACTTCGAGAACGCCGACCGCGGATTCATCGGTGCCCTCGTGCCCGCCGTGGTCAAGGGCGCCGAAGGCCGCACCGTATGGGACAACGACGCGTACGCCTTCCTGGACGCCGACTGCCCCGACACCGCGAACCCCAGCCTGTGGCGGCAGGCGCAGCTCTCCGCGAAGCAGGGGCTCTACGAGGTGACCGAAGGCATCTACCAGGTCCGGGGCCTCGACCTGTCGAACATGACCCTCGTCGAGGGCGAGCGCGGGGTCGTCGTCATCGACCCGCTGATCTCCGCCGAGACCGCCGCCGCCGCGCTGGCGCTGTACCGCGAGCACCGGGGGGACCGCCCGGTCACCGGCATGATCTACACGCACTCGCACGGCGACCACTTCGGCGGCGCCCGCGGCGTGCTCCCGCGCGGTACGGAGGAGGGCGTACCGATCCTCGCCCCCGAGGGGTTCCTGGAGCACGCGGTCAGCGAGAACGTCTACGCGGGCAACGCCATGACCCGCCGCGCCGTCTTCATGTACGGGGACCGGCTGCCCAAGGCCGCCGACGGCCAGATCGGCGCCGGCCTGGGCATGACCACCTCCACCGGCACCATCACCCTGATCCCGCCGACCGTGGACATCACCTCCACGGGGCAGGAGGAGACGGTCGACGGGGTCCGGATCGTCTTCCAGCTCACGCCCGGCACCGAGGCGCCGGCCGAGATGAACTTCCTCTTCCCGGACAGGCGGGCGCTGTGCCTGGCGGAGAACGCCACGCACAACATGCACAACATCCTGACCCTGCGGGGCGCCGTCGTCCGCGACTCCCGCATCTGGTCGCGCTACCTCGACGAGGCGATCGAGTACTTCGGCGAGGGCTACGACGTGGCCTTCGCCTCCCACCACTGGCCCACCTGGGGCCGGGAGAACGTCGTCGCGTTCCTCACCGCCCAGCGCGACCTGTACGCGTACATGCACGACCAGACCCTGCGCCTGCTCAACGACGGCCTGACGGGACCCGAGATCGCCGAGGAACTGGTCCTGCCGCCCGCTCTGGAGAACTCCTGGCACGCACGCGGCTATTACGGCTCCCTCTCCCACAACGTCAAGGCGATCTACCAGCGTTACCTCGGCTGGTTCAACGGCAACGTCGCGACCCTCTGGGAGCACCCGCCGGCCGAACTCGCCCGCCGCTACGTCGACTCGATGGGCGGCCCCGAGCAGACCCTGAACAAGGCCCGCGCCTACGCCGACTCCGGAGACCTCCGCTTCGCCGCCACCCTCCTCAACCACCTGGTCTTCGCCGAGCCGGGCCGTACGGACGCCAAGGAGGCCCTCGCGGGCGTCTACGACCGGCTCGGGCAGGGCGCGGAGAACGGCACCTGGCGCAACTTCTACCTCACCTCCGCCATGGAACTGCGGCACGGCGAGAACGCCGCCCTGCTGGACACCGCCAACCCGGAGATGGCGGTGGCCCTGACCACCGACATGCTCCTGGACTCGATCGCGGTCCGGATCGACGGGCCCCGGGCCTGGGACGAGGACCTCACCATCGACCTGGTCCTCACCGACGAGGACCGCCGCCACCGCCTCACCCTCCACAACGGCGCCCTCACCCACCGCACGGTCACCGATCCCCGCACCCCGGCGGGCCTGACCCTCACGCTCACCAAGCCCCAGCTCCTGGCGGTCCTCGCGGGCAAGGCCCCGGACACCCTCTCCACCTCGGGATCCCCGGCCCTCCTCAGCCGCCTGTTCTCCTACGTGACGAAGCCCGACCCGGCCTTCCCGATCGTCACGCCGTAGCCGGGGAGTACGCAGCTCCAGCTCCGCGCGGTGGATGACGCCACCCCACCCGCCGATGGCGTCACCGGGGTGGCCAGGCGGGCCCGGCGCCGGTCAGCCCGAGAGGTCCGTCGCCACCGAGCGGAGCCAGGCGCCGTGGGAGAACGGTTCGGGCGGGTCCACCTCCATGCCGAGTTCGGCGGCGGCCAGGGCGTAGTCCCCCTCGTCGAGGGGGAGGGCGAGCAGTTCGCCCAGTTCGCCCACGAGGCGTGCGACCAGCTGGGGATGGGTGGTGGCGGCGTAGTCGGCGACGGCGGCGGCGTGGTCGGGGAACTCGTCGACCACGTCCTGCGAGAACCAGCCGCCGAGCAGCTGCCCGGTCTCCGGGAAGCGCGCGTGCCACTCCCAGTGCGTCACCGGGGAGGAAGGTTCCGGTACGTCGCCCTCCTCGATGCTCCGCTTCAGGTGGTCGGCGAGCAGCAGCAGCCAGTCGCCGATCTCCGCCTGCGGCATCCCGGTGTCCGGGATCGCGTAGAACTCGCCCAGGTCCTGCCGGATCCGCCCCGGAGGGTTGCGGCTGTACGCGCGCAGCTGGCGCTCCGCCTCCGCGACGGCGGAGGGGCGGGTGTGCCAGGTGTGGCGGAGGTACGCCTCCAGCGCGCGGCTGCGCCGCTCGGGGGTGTCATCGGCGGGCTGCCCCAGGTACGCGCGCATCACCTGGTCCAGCTCGCCGTACCGGCGGTCGTGTTCGAGGGGCTTCATGGACATGTGCGGGCAGCCCCTACAGGTAGACCGGGACGGTCGTGTGGACGACGAAGCCGTGCGGGCTCGACGGTTCGCGGCGCAGCACGACGCGCGCCGCCCGGACGTCGACGGGCCCGTGCCCGGCGAGCAGATCGGCCCCCACCTGCACCCTGCCCACGGGCTCCGCGCGGGAGGGCCAGGCCGCTTCGAGGGTGAGCCGGGCCCGGGTGCCCTGGGCGAGCCAGCGGTGGACGGCCTGCTCGTTGGCGGTCACCACCTGCTGGGTGGCCCACTGGGCGGTCTCCCGGTCGGGATAGGAAGCGGAACGGGTCAGCACCGGGGCATCCTCTCAAATCTCCTGGTCATCAGTAGTCGGAGAAGTTCCAGAACATGCCGACCTCGGTGTCCGAGACGACGATCAGGCCGTAGTCCTCCGAGTAGACGCTCAGCGGGCTGTACGCCCAGCTCCGCTCCGTGAAGTCGAGGGTGCCGGGGACGGGCCCGGGCTTGCTGACGTTCGTGTGGAACGTCGCGGCGTCCCCGTACCGCGCGAGGATCGTGCGCGCCATGACGCGCAGTTCCGCCTCGCTCTCCGTGAAGCGCTTGAGGCTGGACAGGGTGCAGCCGTCGTCCGTGAGGGCCAGCAGCAGGTTCTCGGCGCTGTCCCGGTCGATCTCCCTGAGCCGGGGCGCGATGTACTCCGGCGGGTGGACGGCGAAGGGGAACGTGGGGAACCCCTCGCGCTCCGGTGACTGTGCCGCGTCGTCGAGACCGGTCCAGCCCCGCGGGTCCGGGACCCGGGCCATCAGCGCGAGGACGTCGAGGATCCAGTCCTCGTGGCGGCGCGGGCCCGTGGCGTCGTACGGGTACGCGTCCTCGAACAGGTGGCGGACCGCGGCTTCCCAGGAGGTCTGGTCGACGGACATGTGGTGCTGGCCTTTCTCGGCGGTTCGCTGGGGTGGCCCGCAGCGTCTTCGACGGCTCTAGTTCTTCGAGGGCATCGAGGTCATCACGGTGAAGGGCGGGTTGCGGCTGCTGTCGTACTTGATGCGCGTGTCGATGCCGTTCACGTCGTACGCCCTGGCGTCGAGCCCGCCCTGCTTGTACCCGGACAGCGGGTCGTTGGGATCCACCGGCTGCTTGCTCACGCTGCGGCCGCTGGTCTCGCCATTGGGCGCCGTCGCGTAGAACGATTTGACGTCGCCGTCGGACGCCGGCGGCGGCCCCTTGATCCACGCGTCGATGGCGGACCTGTTGTGGTTGAGGTTGTACTCGGTCAGGTCCTCCGCCCGCTGGTAGTTCGGGAAGGCGGAGGAGCCGCTCGGCATCGGCTTGCCGTGCGGCCATGCCGCCGTCGGGCCGTTCGACTGCTGGTCGCGCAGGCGCTGCGCCAGCTGCTCGTCCGTCTTGCCGACGTGCTTGTCCAGCGAATGGCCGTCCGCCGAGTACTCGTTGGCGCCGAGGTTCAGGTCGTAGTTCCCGTTCGCGTCGATCTTGAGCCATACCTGCGAGTCCTTGAACTCCTCCAGGGACCGCATGCCGAAGCCGTGCGCACGGGCGACGCCGGCCTCGAACTTGGGGGCGCTCAGGTAGGCCTCGTCCAGCGGCGGCCTCAGCGCCTCCATGCGGGTGGTCAGGCCGGACAGGATGCCGGTGTACGTGTCGACGATCCGGTTCAGCTTGGCCGTGTCGATGTTCAGCACGGTCTTCACGTCGAAGGAGAGGATCAGGCCCACGCCCTTGCCGACGACGGAGGTGACGGTGCTGATGATGCTCTTGGGGTCCTTGGGCTTGGCCAGGTCGTCGATGATCTCCTTGGCGGCCTTCCACATGGCGCGGTGGAGCTCCTCCGCGACCTCGCGGTTCAGCACGACGGCGGCTTCCGCGTACTCCCGCAGGATGGTGGCCATGCCGTCGGCCGTGTCCTTCAGCACGGCCAGCACCGGCTCGCTGCCCGTGGCTACGCGGGGCGTGCCGTGCCCGGAGTTGGCGGTCTGCGCCCACTGGTAGCCGTTGCGCTGCTGACCCCACGCCGTCGAGCCCCACAGGGCGCCGCAGAAGGTCCGCATGGCGGCTTCCCAGTCGGCCTGCTGGTGGTTGGTGATGGAGCCGACGGCCTGGGTGAGCTGGTCCGCGACCATCGTCGCCGTGATGGAGATGTCCATCCAGTTGTGGCACAGGGAGTTGAGGTAGTGCTGCTGAGGGAAGGGATGGACGTCCGCCACCCGGCCGACCCGGAACACGTGCTTGCACAGCGGCTGGAGCACGTCCCGGACGATCTCGGGGATGCCCTCCATCAGGCCGCGCAGGAAGTCGTCGCCGCCGTCGTCGTCGCCCCACTTGATGTCGGGTACGGCGTCGAAGTTCGGGGCCCTGTCGATGACCGTGGGCCGCGGGCGCTGCTCCGCCGTCTTCCCCGGCCGGGGATGGGCCGCCGCATCCGCCTTGGTGTAGGCGTTGGCCGTCTCGGTGAACCCGACGGCGACGCCGCCGACGCTGAGCACGGAACGGCCCCAGACCTCCAGCCAGCGGTCGCCGATCTTCTTGTACGCCTGGGCGAACCGCTCCGCCTCGGTCCCGGCGCCGCCGGCATCGGGGTACTTGCGCAGCTCCTCCAGCAGCTTGTTGGCGCCGCGCACCAGGAAGTCCTGCTGCAAGGCGACCCGCCCGGAGACCGACCACAGGTCGCTCGGCTTCACGTCGATGGCCCCGCCGGCGCCGGTCGCGCCGCTTGCTCCCGGGGGTGGGGTGGGGGAGGGCGTGGGACCGGCCATCAGGCGCCGCCTCCCCAGCCTTCGAGCACGGACCGGTTGGCCGCGGCGTAGTTGAGGTGCCCCTTGACCACGACCTCGTGGAGCCAGGCCTGGGCGGCCTTGAGGTCGTCGGCGGAGCGGCTCCACGCGTCCAGCTCGTCGATGAACGTCTCCCGCGCCTCGCCCTCCCAGCTCAGGACGGCCTTGGCGGCCTGCCCGTACAGCACGTCGAGCTTGTCGTTGAGGACACCGAGGATCTCCTCCAGGTCTCCCGAAAGGCGTTGCAGGGTCGCGAAGTCGACGGTGATCCGGTCTTCGTCCGGCATGGTGCTGATCCCCTCGGCTCAGATGTCCTGGAGGCGGCTGGTCGCCCGTACGGGGTCCGCCGGGGGCGCCTGGTCCGGCACGCTCAGCGCGCGGGCCGCGGCCGACACGTCCTGGCCCTCCTGCGAGCGCCGGAACGAGGCCAGGACCTCGAGCTCCTGCTCGGTGAACCCGTCGCGCGAGGCGCGCGTCGCCGCTTCCAGCAGGGCCACCACCTTGCGGATGCGCACGGCATCCTCGGCGACCCCGCGGTGCAGCGCCCGGTAGGCGGTGGCGGTGGGCCCCTGCCAGCCGGCGGCGATCTTGTCGACGACCGCGTCCATCCTGCGCACTTGCTGGTCGAGATAGCGCTGCATGTCGTCGAGGTCGTCGGCCAGCCGGCCGAGGCCGGCCTCCGAGACGCCCAGATCGCCGTTCTGCATCCTGGGCCCCCGCCCGTAGACCGTCCAAATACGTACGTCCGCACGCCCGTCCGCACGCCTGTCCGCACGCACGGGCGCCCACTCTAACTCCGGTACCCGGCGCACCCGAAGGCGACGGCCGCGGCCGCACCGCGTCCGTTCAGGGCGCGCTCCTGCCGGCATCGAGCCGCTCGATGCGCGCGATGTTGCCCCGGTCCTCGGGGTCCGTGCTCGCCGTGGCGGCGAACCAGGCGTCGAGGATCTCCTTGAGCAGCGGTTCCGAGGTCAGGCGCAGGCTGAGGGCGAGTACGTTGGCGTCGTTCCAGCGGCGCGCCCCGTCCGCGGTGTAGGCGTCCGTGCACAGGGCCGCGCGTACGCCGGGCACCTTGTTGGCGGCGATCGAGGCCCCCGTACCGGTCCAGCAGCACACGACGGCCTGGTCGGCGTTCCCGGCGGCGACCTCGCGGGCCGCCGCCTCCGAGCAGGCGGCCCACTGCGGATCGTCCCCGGGGCTCAGCGCCCCGTAGAGCGCCACCTCGTGCCCGCGGTCGCGCAGCTGCCCGAGGAGGGCGCGCGCCACGGGTTCGTCCATGTCCGAGGACACACAGATCCGCATGCCCCGAGGCTAACGGTCCCTCTTCGTCCGCGGGCGCTCCGGCGGAAGCCCGCGCCGACGGCGCGCATGACGCGGGTGTGCCGGGCCGGAGGTCAGGTGTCACCGAGTTCTTCGTCGAGCCGGGCGGGCCAGTTCTCGTGACCGAGGTCCGCCGCCATCAGCAGGTCCCGCCAGTCCGTCGACGCGAGCCGCACCGCGCTCCGGACCCGCCGTACGTCCCCGCGCGCGAAGAACACCACCGCAGCCGTCAACCGCTCCGGTGTCGTCCCGTGCATACCGTCGGGGCCCAGCTCCTCGACGAGCGCCCGCAGGGCCCCGACGACGCCCCGCGCCGCCTGCTCGCCCGGGAAGTCCGTCCGGATCCGCCGGTGCAGGCGCTCCGTAACCGCATCACCCGGCACGTCGAACACCTCCGGAGCGGCTCGGAGCGACGGCGTCGCTCGGGGTGTCCGGCCGGGGGAGCACCGTCCCGGACGGACGCAGGTGCCTCAGGCCGAGTCCGACGGTGTGGACGCTTCTGAGGCGCGGCGGTACTCGGCATTGATGCGCTGGGCCTCTTCGAGCTGGTCCTCGAGGATGACGATGCGGCAGGCCGACTCGATGGGGGTGCCCTGGTCGACGAGTTCGCGGGCTCGGGCGGCGATGCGCAGCTGGTAGCGGGAGTAGCGGCGGTGTCCGCCGGCAGAGCGGAGCGGGGTGATGAGGCGGGCTTCGCCGAGCGCCCGTAGGAATCCCTGCGTGGTGCCGAGCATGTCCGCGGCCCGGCCCATGGTGTAGGCGGGGTAGTCGTCGTCGTCGAGACGGCCGAACGAGTCGTCTGCTGTCATTGAACCTCTCTCGTGGAACGCGTGGAGGGGCCCTGGCGCCTATGGCACCAGGGCCCCGAAGGAACTACTACACCATCTGTCGGCCCTGATACTGCGCCGACCCTGTGATTCCGCCGACCCGGCCGAGATGCTGCCGGGGGTGCGGGGATCGCGGTTGCTTGACCGGAGACCACCTCGCTATCGATGTCCTGCGGTACCCGGGCTCAGACTTCCACCCGGGCGATCCTGATGGTGCTCGGCTCCTCCGTTCTTCCCTCGGTGATCAACTGCCTTGTTACTGGGTACTGCTCGTTACTGCGTACTACTGGTGGTGCGCACTGCTGGTGGTGCGTCCTGCTGGTGGTGCGTACTGCTCGGTGGCCTGCGGTAGCGCCACTCCTCCGGCAGCCAGCCCCGTTGCCCGTCGTGCGTCTGCTCTGGCTTGGAACCCCACTGCCGAACTTCCCGGTGCGCGCGTCCGCAGCCGACGCCTTCACCGAGGTGCTGCTCTCACTGACTCCACTGCGGTACTTCCTCGGCGGCCCCTGATCACTGCGGGCCACCCGGTCCGGTCGTCAGTCCCGTCGCCGTCCTGCAACCGCTCTGGCTTCGACACTCCACGACCGCACCGCACTGCTGTACTGCGACTACTGGTACTGCGACTACTCGTACTGCGGGTACCGCTGCCCGGCAGTTCGTCTCTGCCGGGCCCTTCTGTCTCTTTGGGCTACGAGAGAAACCATAGCTACGCCGCCATCCAATGTCTACTCCAGCCGCGATAGATTTTCGTTCGGCCGGCGAAGAGGTAATCGGTATCGGCTGCTCCCGGTCAGAGCAGCGCGTGCGGGTACTGTGCGGCGCGCTGCTGGAAGGCCAGGACCGCCGGATTCTGGACGGTGCCGCCGCGGATCTCGATCGCCCGGCGAATGGTGGGGTCGCCGTCCCAGGAGGCCGGGCCTTCGAGGACCGACCGCAGGAACGGAATCAGTGCCTCGCTGTTCTCCCAGGTGGCGGCGTCCCACAGGTAGGAGGGGCTGTGGTCCACGGCGTAGTAGTGGACCTGGTCGCCGACGGTGAACATCGGCGCGTCGAAGGTGGTGGCCCGGGCCCAGGCGAAACCCATGCCCTCGTCGCAGGAGACGTCGATGACGAGGGTGCCGGGCGCGAGCTTCGGCAGGTCATCCTCTATCAGGAACATCAGCGGCGCCGCGGTGTCCTGGAGCACGCAGTTGACGATGATGTCGTGCCCGGCGAGGAAGTCGGCCAGCGGCTCGGGGCCGTCCTCGGTGACCACGATGCTGCGCCGGGGATCGAGGGTGTCGTCGGCCTCGTCGTGGTCGAAGTGCACGATCCGTGCCGAGTGGATCGGTGAGCTGACGGCGGCGATGCCGCGGGCCGTCAGTACGTCCACATCGTGAACGCCCAGCGCGCTGAGCGCGGTTACCGCACCGCGGGCGGTGGCGCCGAAGCCGATCACCACCGCGCGCCGGCGGCGCCCGTAGTCACCGGTCGCCCCGGTCAGCTGCATGGCGTGCAGCACCGACGAGTAGCCGGCCAGCTCGTTGTTCTTGTGGAAGACGTGCAGGCTGAATCCCCCGTCCCGGGTCCAGTGGTTCATCGCCTCGAAGGCGATCACCGTGAGCCTGCGGTCGATGGCGGCCTGCGTGACCTTCTCGTCCTGCACGCAGTGCGGCCACCCCCACAGCACCTGCCCGTCCCGCAGGTCCTCCAGGTCCTCGTGCAGCGGTTTGGCCAGCAGGATGACGTCGCACTCCGCGATCAGTTCCTCGCGCGAGCGGAAACCGGCGACCCACGGGGCGAGCTGACCGTCCGAGACGCCGAAGTGATCGCCGTAACCGGTCTGCAGGTAGATGCTGGGCTGAAGGTCGGCGTCGATGCGCTCGAAGTGCGCCGGGTGGATCGGCAGACGGTGTTCGTTCTCTTTACGGGTCTGCGCCATGATTCCGAGCTTGAGCTGTTGCAAGGTGTCCTTCGACTGCGTGGAGGGGGCTCGGGCGCGTACGGCGCCACGGCCCCGGAGGAACTGCTGGACCAGCTGCCGGCCCCGGTCCTGCGCCGGCCTGCTGTTTCCGCCGCCCCGATGTCTGCACCAGCCGCGATAGATTTTCATGCGGGTGAGGCGGAGGTAATCGGAGCCACTGGCCCGGCGGCCTTGTAAGAAGCCGCTGTATGCGCAGGAGGGCCCGACAGGCGTATGCCGGTCGGGCCCTCCCTTGCTGTGCGGATGCCGGCTCGCACCGGCCGAGTCGGTCGAGTCGGTCAGACCGCCACGGGGGCGCCGAGCATCGCGGATGCGTGCTGGAGCGGACTGAGGGCGCGCGCGGGCGCGGCGGCCCGGGGGATTCCGCGGCAGGTGAAGCCGAGCTGGGTCATGGCCCGCAGGACTTCACCGACGCTGAAGTCACGCCTGTCCTGGCGGGTGATGACCTGGCCGACCTGCTTCACGGGGTAGAGGCGGCGGCCGATGATCACGGAGTCGCCGACGACTTCCTCGGGCTTGATGCCCTTCATCGTTTCCAGGACGCCGCTCTTGGTCAGCTCGAACGGGAAGCGGGCGATGACGCAGCGCATGATGCCTCACAGGGAGAAGGAGAGGGGGCGGTTCTGGCGTGGCGTGGCGTGGGGTGGCGGGTCGGGTCGGCGGGCGGGGCGGGTCAGCGGGCAAGGGCGAGGACGCCCGGAGCACTGCTGAGTCCGTCGGCCACCGGCAGCACGTCGGCCACGGGCAGGGTGTCGAGCGGGGCCCGGGTGACCGGCGGAGCGGGGTGCATCCGGACCAGCGTCACCACGTGCCTCCTGCAGAGGTAGTTCAGGCGGTTCAGTCTTCTGATCACGTGGGGGTCAGGCCGCCGCATCGAAGGAGGACTGCCGCGCACTCGCGCGCCGGGCGGCCGACATGGGCCCGCGCCGCCCGCGGGAGGAGCCGGCGCTGCGCCTGGGCCGCTCGGACACCGGCGCGGTGATGGTGACGGGGATCCCGGAGGGTGCCTGGGCGCCGGTGATCCGGTTGAGGGCCTCGTCGCCGGAGCGGACCTGGGTGGTCTGCGGGGCGATCCCGGCGGCCTGCATGAGCCGGGTCATGTCGCGGCGCTGGCTGGGGGTGACCAGGGTGACGACGCTGCCGGACTCGCCGGCGCGGGCGGTGCGGCCACCGCGGTGCAGGTAGTCCTTGGGGTCGGTCGGCGGGTCCACGTTGACGACGAGGTCGAGGTTGTCGACGTGGATGCCGCGGGCCGCGACGTTCGTGGCGACCAGGACGGTGACGTGCCCGGTCTTGAACTGGGCCAGGGTCCTGGTCCGTTGCGGCTGGGACTTGCCGCCGTGCAGGGCCGCGGCGCGGACCCCGCTGTCGAGGAGGTCCTGCGTGAGGCGGTCCACGGCGTGCTTGGTGTCGAGGAACATGATCACGCGGCCGTCGCGGGCGGCGATCTCCGTCGTCGTCCGCTGCTTGTCGGCGCCGTGGACGTACAGGACGTGGTGCTCCATCGTGGTCACCGCGCCCTGCGAGGGGTCGACGGAGTGCACGACGGGGTCGGTCAGGTAGCGGCGCACCAGCAGGTCGACGTTGCGGTCGAGGGTGGCGGAGAACAGCATCCGCTGGCCCTCGGGGCGCACCTGGTCGAGGAGCGCGGTGACCTGGGGCATGAAGCCCATGTCCGCCATCTGGTCGGCCTCGTCGAGGACGGTGATCCCGACCTGGTTCAGCCGGCAGTCGCCGCGGTCGATGAGGTCCTTCAGGCGCCCGGGGGTGGCGACCACGACTTCGGCGCCGCCGCGCAGGGCGCTCGCCTGGCGGCCGATCGGCATCCCGCCGACGACGGTGGCCAGGCGGAGCTTCACCGAGCGGGCGTACGGGGTGAGCGCGTCGGTCACCTGCTGGGCCAGTTCGCGGGTGGGTACGAGGATCAGCGCGAGCGGCTGGTGGGGTTCGGCACGCTGTCCGGCGGTGCGGGCCAGCAGGGCGAGGCCGAAGGCCAGGGTCTTTCCGGAGCCGGTGCGGCCGCGTCCGAGGACGTCACGGCCCACGAGGGTGTTGGGCAGGGTGGCGCCCTGGATCGGGAACGGCACGCTCACGCCCTGCGCCCCGAGGGCGGCCAGCAGCTCGGCCGGCATGTCGAGATCGGCGAAGGCTTCTACGGCGGCCAGCGCGGGCGTGATCGTCTTCGGCGGCGCGAACTCGCCCTGAACCGCGGCGGGCCGGCGGCCCGAGCTGCCCGAGCGGCTCGGACCTGCGGAACGGCTCCGTGCCGGGGAGCCCGAGGAGCCGAATCGGCCGCCCCGCTCCGAACCGGCGGCGTTGCCGTTGCCGTTGCCGAAAGCGGGGCCGCCGGTGCGGTTGCGGGTACGGGAAGAGCGCTCGTTCTTGCGTGTGGGGTTCATTCGAAACCTTCCTTGATACGGCACGTATCAAGGAATTCCCGCAGCGGAAGAGCAGCGCAGGGAATTGCAAGAACGGACCGAATGGAATGCGGAGGCGGATCCGGCCCGCGAGAAATATGCGCGGGTACGCGGACGCTGAAATGAGTGTGTGGTGCGGCGTCATGCGGACGCGAAACCGGAGAAAAGAGCTCGGGTGTGGCTCCGAGGAGGCATCGCATCCCGTGCTTGCCCGCGGGTGGACGCACCGCGGGAGATATGTGCAGCTGGGGCCCGCACCCCGAGG
>NZ_JBHXKA010000060.1:0-48531 GCF_042722885.1 Streptomyces sp. NPDC058401 | reverse complement strand
CCTCCGCCGCGGCCGCCCGCGGCTGCGCCGCCTCGGGCCCTGCCTGCGCCGTCGGCCCCGGGCCGGGCTCCGCCGCCGGGCCGGGCCGGGCGGGGGCGAGCGGCCCCGCCCCCGGGTGGCGCACCGTCGGCGCGGCCGGTCCGGGCAGCAGCACCCGGGCGGTCGGCCGGACGGCCGGAACCGGACCCGGGACCGGAAGCGACGCGGAGGGCGTCCCGGGCGGCCGCGGCCGCGGCTGCGACCCGGCGGGAACACAGAGGTCGACCCGGGCGCCGCGCCCGTGGCCGTCTCCGGCGACCGCCACGTGACCGTGCAGCGGGCAGAGCGCCGCCACCAGGCCGGCCCCGGCGAAGTACTGCCAAGCGGTCACCGCGCGTTCTCCCGATTCCGCAGCAGGGATGAGGACTACGCCTGAAGAAACGATCAAGGCGGTGCTTCGATACGCGGCAGACAGGTCAAGATCGGCCCATGGCAGCCCACTTCGGGCCGCCCCCGGTCCGGCCGGCACCCGGCCCGCACCGGCCACGCACCGGCTCCGCTCCCGTACCCGCTCCCGTCCCCGCGGTCGGCGTTCACCCGTCCGGCCCACTCCGTCACGGCGCGGCCCGCTCCGCCCGCCGATGATCGGAGAACCCGATCCCGCAGCTCAGCGGGGTCGCCCCGGGGAGCACAGGGACGGTGGCAGGTGGACGCGGACGGCTCGCAGACCCTCGAAGCACAGGTCGACACCCTGATGGACGGCCTCCGGGCCGACCTGGAACGGCTCGCGTCGATCCCCTCGGTCGCCTTCCCCGGATACCCGCCGGAGCCGGTCCTGGAGGCGCACGATCTGATCGTCTCCCTGCTGCGCGAGGCGGGCGTCCCCTCCATCGAGCGGATCGACCTGCCCGACACCGCCCCGGTGATCTACGGCGAGATCCCGCCCCCGCACCCGGACGCGCCGACCGTCCTGCTCTACGGCCACTACGACGTCCAGCCCGCCGGCGCCAAGTCCCTCTGGCTCTCCCCGCCCTTCGAGCCGACGCCCGTCGACGGAGTACCCGGCGCCCTGCGGGCGCGCGGGATCGCCGACGACAAGTCGAACGTGATCGCCCACCTGGGCATGCTCCGGGTCTACGGCGGCCGGCCGCCCGTCGGGATCAAGCTGGTCATCGAGGGGCAGGAGGAGTACGGCAGCCCCTTCGACGACTACCCGCCCACCGATCCGGACCGGTTCGCCTGCGACGCGATGGTCATCGCCGACCTCGGCAACCTGCGCCCCGGCACCCCGACCCTGACCACCGGGCTGCGCGGGGCCTGCGAGGTCGTGGTGGAGGTGCGCACCCTCGCGGAGGCGCGGCACAGCGGGGAGTTCGGCGGAGCCGCCCCCGACGCCCTGCTGGTCCTCCTCCGGGCGCTGGCCACCCTGCACGACGAGCACGGAGACGTGGCGGTGCCCGGGCTGCGCCGCGATCCCTGGGAGGGGACGACCTACACCGAGGAGGAGTTCCGCGAGCTGGCCTCCGTCCGGGACGGGCTGCCGCTGATCGGCACCGGCTCGCTCGGGGAGCGGCTCTGGAGCGGGCCCGCCGTCACCGTCATCGGGCTGGACGCCCCGGACGTGGCGGGGGCGGCCTCCGCCGTGGTCCCGTACGCCCGGGCCAAGCTGAACCTTCGCTTCCATCCGCTCCAGGACCCGAAGGAGGCCCGGGCCGCGCTCGTGGCGCACCTGCGCGCGCAGCGCCCCTTCGGGATCCCGCTCACGGTCACCCCCGGCGACACCGGCCCCGGATTCGAGGCGCGGACGGGCGGGCCGGCGTACCGGGCGGCGCTGACCGCGCTGAAGGAGGCCTGGGGCACCGAGGCCTCGTACGTGGCCACTGGCGGCTCCATCCCGCTGGTGAACGGCCTCGCGCGGGCGGCTCCGGGCGCGGAGGTGCTGCTGTTCGGCGCCCAGGACAGCATGTGCAATCTGCACGCGCCGAACGAGCGGGTGCTGCTGTCGGAGGTGCGCAACACGGTGGTGGCGATGGCCGCCTTCGTCCGGGAGTACGCGGCGGACTTCGGCGCGGCGCGAGCCCCGAAGTCACCGGGAGGCGAACAGTGACCACGACGCCCCCGGCCCCGCCGCAGATCCCGACCGTGCAGGCTCCGCCGGAGGAACCGCCGCCCGCGCGGAAGTTCACCTTCCCCAGCGCCCTGACCATCCTGGCCATCGTCACCGTCGGAATCTGGCTGCTGGCCTTCCTCATCCCGGCCGGCGAGTACGACCGCAGCGACAGCGGGACGCCCGTCTCCGGCACCTACCACCGGGTCGAGGGCACCCAGAGCTTCACCGACCGCCTGAACGACCTGTTCCTCTCCCCCGTCAACGGGCTCTACGGGCTCCAGGACCCCAAGACCGGCGAGGTCGGGCCCACCTTCAGCGGTGATCTGTACGGCAGCGCGGGCGTGTTCCTCTTCGTGCTCGCCATCGGCGCCTTCATCACCGTCGTGTTCGCCACCGGGGCCCTGGACCGGGGCATCGCCCGCCTGGCCCACCGGCTGCGCGACCGCGGGGCGCTGCTGATCGCAGCCGTCATGGTGGTCTTCTCGATCCTGGGCACCGTGGAGGGCTTCGCCGAGGAGACCCTCGGGTTCTACGGACTGCTGGTGCCGATGATGCTGGCCCTCGGCTACGACCGGCTGGTCGCGGTCGGCGCCGCCATCCTCGGTGCGGGCGTCGGCGTGCTCTGCTCGACGGTCAACCCGTTCGCGACGGGCGTGGCCTCCTCGGCGGCCGGCATCTCGCTCGGCGACGGGATCGGGCTGCGCTTCCTCATGTGGATCGTGCTGACCACGGTGACCGTGCTCTACGTGATCCGGTACGCGCGGCGGGTCCAGAAGGACCCGTCCAAGTCGATCTGCGGGTTCCTGCCCGGGGACCGGGAGCAGAAGGCCACCGGCGCCGACTACCCCGAGGGCGCAGAACCGGAGCTGACCGGGCTGCACAAGACCGTGCTGGTCCTGCTGGTACTCGTCTTCGCCTTCATGATCTTCTCGGTGGTGCCCTGGTCGAGCGCACTGACCGGCGACGCGGACGCGACCCCGTACGGCTGGGAACTGGACTGGTCCTTCGCCCAGTTGGCGGCGCTGTTCATCTGCGCGGCCGTGCTGATCGGCCTGGTCGCCCGGATGGGCGAGGCCAAGCTCAGCTCCACGATCATCCAGGGCGCCGCCGACTTCATCTCGCCCGCCCTGGTCATCATGCTGGCCCGCGGGGTCACGGTCATCATGAACAACTCGCAGATCACCGACACCGTGCTGCACTCCATCGAGGGCGTGGTGAAGGGGACTTCGTCCGGGGTCTTCGCGATCATCGTCTTCCTGGTGAACCTCCCGCTCGCCTTCCTGATCCCCTCCACCTCCGGGCACGCCACGCTCACCATGCCGATCCTGGCCCCGCTCGCCGACTTCGCCGGGGTCTCCCGTGCGCTGATGGTGACGGCCTGGCAGTCGGCCAGCGGCTGGATGAACCTCTGGGTCCCCACCACGGCCGTCACCATCGGCGGTGTCGCGCTGGCCAAGGTCGGCTACGACAAGTACCTGCGCTTCGTCTGGCCGTTGCTCGGCATCCTCTTCGTGCTGATCTGCGGGTTCCTGGCCCTGGGCGCCGCGATGTGACGGCGGCCCCGCGCCGGAGCCGGGCTCAGCGCCGCCGGACGACGACGAAGTCGGCGAGGGCGGTGAGCTGTTCGCGGACCTCCTCCGGCAGGTAGATCTCGTCGAGGGCCGCGAGGGCGGTGTCGTACTGCCGCCTCGCCTCGTCGGCGGTCCACGCCCGGCCCCCGGCCTCCTCGATCAGGGCGGCCCGGAAGGCGAACTCGGCTTCGTCGAACACCTCGTCCGGTGCGCCTGCGGCGGCCCCGGTTCCGGCGGCCCCCGCATCGGCGGCGAGCAGTGCGGCCAGGCGCTCCGACGCCGGCCCGCCGGCCTGGAGCGCCGCGCACACCGGCAGCGACTTCTTGCGCTGCTTGAGGTCGCTCCACGCCTGCTTTCCGGTCTGCTCCGGGGTGCCCCAGATGCCGAGCAGGTCGTCGACGGCCTGGAAGGCGAGGCCGAGGTGGTACCCGTAGCGCTCCAGGGCGTCGGCGGTCGCGTCGTCGGCGCCGCCCAGGACGGCGCCGATGGAGATGGCGCAGGCGAGCAGCGCGCCCGTCTTGTTGCCCTCCATCTCCAGGCATTCGGCGACCGTCGCCCGGTCGCGCTGCTCGAAGGACATGTCCTGGGCCTGGCCGTCGATCAGCTTGCGGGTCGCGGTGTTCAGCCGGCGGGTGGCGCGGGTGGCGTCGACCGTGTTCAGCTCCAGCAGTACCTCACTGGCGAGCGCCAGCAGCGCGTCCCCGACCAGGATCGCCTGGGCCGGGCCGTGCACCTTCCAGACCGTGTCGCGGTGGCGGCGCTGCTCGTCGCCGTCCATGAAGTCGTCGTGCAGCAGTGAGAAGTTGTGCACGAGCTCGACCGCGACCGCCCCGGTGACCCCCGCTTCGGGCGGGGCTCCGGCGGCTTCGGCGGAGATCAGCGCGAGGGCGGACCGCAGGGCCTTGCCGCCGTCGCCGTCCGACGGGTTCCCGTCGGCGTCGATCCAGCCGAAGTGGTAGGCGGCGATGGTGTCCATGGGCGCCGCCAGCCGTTCGACGGCCCGGCGCAGCGCGGGCGTGGACAGGGTACGCCCCCGCTCCAGCAGGCCGGGTACGTCCACGGCGCCGCGGACCCTCGGCTTCACGTCCAGACGGTTCATGCTGTCTCCTCCCAGGAGGGCCGGGCGCCGTGCAGCCAGGCCATGTGTGCGTACAGGTCGTCCTCGCTCAGTGACCGCAGCAGCGCGTTGCGCGCGCGGGCGGCCTCGCCGGCGGGGTGGTAGAGCCGTTCTCCCATCTCCCTGGCCAGGAGCTGGGTGCGTGCGGTGCGCTCGCGGCGTTCGGCGTTGTACTTCTCCAGGCGCGCGGGCACGTCGTCGGCGGTGGCGCCGCCGAGGAGTTCGCCCAGGACGACGGCGTCCTCCAGGCTCTGGCACGCGCCCTGGGCGGCGTACTGGAGCATCGGATGGGCGGCGTCTCCCAGCAGGGTCACCCGCCCGTCGGTCCAGACGTCCACGGGATCGCGGTCGCACAGCACCCACTCGCGCCATTCCCCGCCCAGTTCGAGGAGCCGGCGGGCCGGGCCGCGCAGGTCCCGGAAGCGCTCGCGCACGAGGTTCCGGTGGGCGGGCCGGCCCGCCACGGGTTCGCGCGCGCCGTCGTCCAGGGTCGCGGCGAGGTTGAGGTACTTCCCGCCCCCGATGACGTAGTGGACGAAGTGCCATCGGGGGCCCGCCCACAGCGTCACGGCGTTCCAGCGCAGCTCCTCGGGGACCTTCCCGATCGGTATCACCGAGCGGTAGATGGTGTGCCCGCTGACCCTGGGGGGCCCGTCGCCGACGAGCTGGGCGCGGACGGCCGAGCGGATGCCGTCGGCTCCGACCAGCAGATCGCCCGTGAAGGTCCGGCCGTCGGCCGTGGACACCGTGACGGCCGAGGGCTGCTGCGCGTACGAGCGCACGGCGGCGCCCGTCACCAGCTCGATGCCCGCGTCCGCGCGGCAGGCCGCGAGCAGCGGCTGGTAGAGGTCGGCGCGGTGCACCACCGCGTAGGGGCCCCCGAACCTGCGGCGGTAGCGCTCGGTGAGGGGCAGGGTGGCTACGGTCTCGCCGGTGACTCCGTCCATGAAGCGCAGCTCGGCGGTGAACACCGCCCGCTCGCGCACGGCCCGGCCCACGCCCAGCCGGTCCAGGGCGCGGAAGGCGTTCGGGGCGAGCTGGATGCCCGCGCCGATCTCGGTGAAGGCCTCCGCGCGCTCCAGGACCGTGACCCGGTGTCCCCGGCGTGCGAGGGAGAGGGCGGCGGCGAGACCGCCTATGCCCCCGCCGGCGACGAGTGCGTGCGTCGTGGTCTCGTGCGTGCGCGCGGTCGCGCTCGGGTGCGCTTTCGGGTGGGCGGTCACGGCCGCAGCACCCCGGTGAGCAGCGAACCGAGGATCCGCCGGCCTTCCTGGGTCAGGACGGACTCCGCGTGGAACTGTACGGAGGCGAAGTGCCGGCCCTCCAGGGCGTGCACCTCTCCGGTGTCCCGGTCCCGGCTCACCGTCACCCGGCCGTGGTCGGGATGGTCGAGGACGTCGGCCTCGGCCCGGGCGGCGAACGTGTTGTAGAAGCCCACCCGTTCGCGCCCTCCCAGCAGGTCGATCTCGCGCTGCACCCCCTGGTTCGGGGCCTCCCGGCGGACCAGGCCGAGTCCGAGGAACCCGCTCAGCACCTGGTGGCTCAGGCACACCCCGAGGAAGGGCTGCTTCCGCGCGAGCAGCCGGGCGACCTCGGCCCTGAGGTGCGCGATCTTCGGATGCCCGAGGTCTCCGGGGTCGCCCGGTCCGGGGCCCAGGACCACCAGGTCGTGCGCCGCGGTGTCGTAGGGCTCGTCGAAGCGCCGTACGGTGACCTCGGCGCCGAGGGAGCGGATCAGCTGGGCGAGCATCGCCGTGAAGGTGTCCTCGGCGTCCACGACGAGGACCCGGCGCCCGGCCAGTTCGGCGGTGGCCCCGCTCCTGCCGCCCGGGTCGTCCAGCCAGAACCCGGCGACGGTCTCGTTGCGCAGGGCCAGCGCGGCGCGGACCTCGGGGTGGGCGGCGAAGCGGCTGGGGGCGGGGCCGGCCAGGGCCGCGAGCAGCCCGGCGGCCTTGGCCCGGGTCTCGCGCGCCTCGGCTTCCGGATCGGAGTGGCGTACCAGCGTGGCGCCGACGCCGATGCGCAGCCGGCCGTCCACGGCGATGTCGGCCGTGCGGATCAGGATGGCTGAGTCGAGGCTCCGGGCGCCCGAGGCGTCCCTGCCGATGAGGGCGGCGACGCCGCTGTAGTAGCCGCGTCCGGTGGTCTCGTGGCGGCTGATCACCCGGGCGGCGTTCTCCAGCGGTGCGCCGGTCACCGTGGGGGCGAACAGGGTCTCCCGGAGGATGTCGCGGACGTCCAGGTCGGTGCTGCCCTCGATGAGGTACTCGGTGTGCGCGAGCCGGGTCATCTCCTTGAGGTAGGGGCCGATGAGGCGCCCGCCGGACCGGCAGAGGCGGGACATCATCTTCAGTTCCTCGTCGACGACCATGTACAGCTCGTCGGCTTCCTTGCGGTCCGTCAGGAAGGACAGGACTCCGTCGAGCGTGGGGCCGCCCGGGGGGTAGCAGTAGGTGCCGCTGATGGGGTTCATCACCGCGGTGCCCCCGCGGACGCTGATGTGGCGTTCGGGGGTGGCGCCGATGAGCATCCGGTCGCCGGTGTGCACGAGGAAGGTCCAGTAGGCCCCGGCCTCGCGTTCGAGGAGGCGGCGGAAGAAGGACAGCGCGCCGACGACCGAGCAGTCGGGCAGCCAGGCCGTGAACGTCCGCTTGATCACGAAGTTCGCGCCCTCGCCGGTGCCGATCTCGTCGGCGACCACCCGGCGCACGATGTCCGCGTACGCCTCGTCCGAGAGGTCGAACTCCTCGGACTCGACCTTGACGGGATCGTTCGGCAGCCGGCGCAGGGCCGCGGCGAGCGGGAGGTCCTGCCGGTCGGTGACGGTGAGCGCGATCAGCGGTTCGCCGTCGTCGAGGGCGGCGAACCCGCGCTCGGTGATCTGCCGGTACGGCACCAGGGCCAGCACCTCGCCCCCGCCGGCCGGGGCCGCGGGGTCCGCTGCCGGGTCCGCGGGGTCCGTGAGCGGGAGGTCCGCCAGGGTGGCGCAGGCGGCCGTGTCGCCCAGCAGCACCTCCAGGGTGCCCGGGGCCGTGGATTCCGGGCGGTACAGCAGGGCGAAGGCTCCCGCGGAGCCGTCCAGCACCCGTGCGAGGAGGTCCGGGGCCGCGGCGGTGCCCGGCCCGGCCGCGGGCCTGCCCGTCCCGGTCACCGCCGTTCCCCCGCCGGTACGGCGGCCAGCGCCTCGCACACGGAGGCCGTGGTGACCACGGCGGCGCACCGCTCGGCCGCGTACTCCAGGGCGAGCCGGTGGTAGGAGGCGGAGAAGTCGGCGACGGCGTCGCCCACCAGGAACGGCTGGATGTCGCGGGTGAACGCGTCCACCGCCGTCATCAGGACCCCGACGTGCGCGTAGACCCCGCAGATGACCAGCTGGTCGCGGCCTTCGGCCCGCATCCGCTCCAGCAGGCCGGAGTTGAAGAAGGCGCTGTAGCGCCATTTGGTGAACACCCAGTCGTCCGGGGCTGGTTCGAGTCCCGCGACGACCTGGCGGTGTTCTGGCGACGGGCGCATGCCGGGGCCCCAGAAGTCCGCGAGCAGGCCCCGCTCCACGGGGGTCATCCCGCCGGGCTGGGCCGTGTAGGCGACGGGGATGCCGAGTTCGGCGCAGCGCCTGCGCAGCAGGGCCGCATTGCGCACGAGGGGGTCCCTGGGGGAGGTTCCCCGCGCGAACGGCCGGAGGAAGTACTCCTGCATGTCGTGGACGAGCAGCACGGCGCGCCGCGGGTCCACCCGCCAGCCGACCGCCGCGGGAGGAAACTCACCGGGCAGGGGCATCGGGTAGGGATCGATGGAAGGGAGGCCTGCCATGCGGTGGTCGGTCCTTTCGGGATGCGTTCGGTGGACGGAGCGGACCCGGGCGGGGGCCTGGGCCGCACCGGTGGCGGAGCGGGGGGGTACGGCGGGACGCGCCGGGCGGGACGGGAGGCGCCGGGTGGGTCAGACCCCGAGGGTGGCGCCGCCGTCGACGGTCAGGCCCTGCAGGGTGATGTGCCCGGCCTCGTCCGACAGCAGGAAGCGGATCGCGTGGGCGACGTCCTCCGGGCTCGCCACCTTTCCCAGCGGTATGCCGGTCCGGTAGGCGGCCGGGTCCCCCTCCACGGAGGCGGCGACCGCGCTGCCGTCGGCGTGCATGCCGTGCAGCATGTGGGTGTCGGTCGAGCCGGGGGCGACCACGTTGCAGCGGACTCCGTACCGGGCGACCTCCAGGCCCATGCACTTGGTGAAGGCGACCGCCGCGGCCTTGGACGCGGCGTAGGCGGCCATGTGCGAGCGGGCGGTGCCCGCGGCGTTCGAGGCGACGGTGACGATCGAACCCCTGCGGCGCGACACCATGCGGCTGACCACCGCGCGGGACACGAAGAAGACCCCGTTCGCGTTGACCGCGAAGGTGAGGTACCACTCCTGGTCGCTCAGGTCCGCGACCTCGCCGAGGCGGAGCACCCCGGCGGCGTTCACCAGATAGTCGATGGGCCCCAGTTGCTCCTCGACCGCCTCCACCACCGCTTCGACGTCGGTGCTCGACGTCACGTCCGCCGGGTGGCCGCGGACGGGCAGTCCTTCGGCGGCGAGCTTCTCGACCGTTTCCCAGAGCTGTCCGTTGTCCAGGTCCACGGCGGCCACCACCGTGCCCTGTTCGGCGAGCAGGCGGACCACGGCCGAGCCTATGCCGCCGGCCGCGCCGGTCACCAGGGCGACTTTGCGGGCCATCCCGTCACTCATCGCGAGGCCGTCGCCGAAAGGGGCCGCAGGGCGGAGCCCTCGGCGAACTCCTCTGCGGAGCGGGACCGTTCGCCTTCGGCGAGCGCCCCCTCGGCTTCGCGCAGGGCCGCGATCTTCAGCTGGCGTACGAGCATGAAGAGGCCGTAGGTCACGATCAGGGCGATGGCCGGGGCTCCGACGATGTACGCCCACACGTGCCGGATGCCGTACCGCCGGCCCTCGACGATCATGTAGGCGCCGACGGCCGCCCACGTGAGCACCAGGTCCATGTAGACGAACTGGGTCGCCAGATTGGTCGTCGAGTCGCGGAGGAAGTTCTCCACGACGCCCAGCGCACCGGCGTCGGCGTTCTGCACGACGAACGCGACGGCCATCCACCCCATGACGATCAGGCCGATCAGGGCGGACGCCCCGTAGAGGAAGCACAGTGCGCGGTCCCTTCCGCGCACCTCGCTCAAACGCGTCACAACTGCCTCCCAGGCATTGGTTCCTGCCGCGGCCGGCCGGCCGCGGATCATCGCTCGTAGCTGTAGTCGTCCAGGTCGAAGTGGCGGGCCCGCCAGGCCGCTTCGTAGGTGGAGGCGGGGCGGACGGCCGGCGCGTCCCCGTGCTCGTCGAGGTAGTAGCTGTTGGTGCCCCGGCAACTCGGGTCGAGGAAAACGGTGTTGCGCATGCGGCGCAGGTTCCTGCGGAAGGAGCCGTCGTGCTTCTCCGGGCGGATGACCGCTTCCGTGGCCCGGCGCCGCCGGGCTTCGCCGATCACCCGCAGGGCGTGGGTCACCTGGTAGTCGATCATTCCGAACCAGGACCCGCCGGTGAACGAATAGGGGCCGACGATGAACCACAGGTTCGGGTAGCCCTTGATCGACGTGCCCTCGTACGTCTGGAACCGCTCGGTCTTCCAGAACTCCTTGAGGTCCCGGCCCCCTTGGCCGCTCAGCGGGAACGGCGGCAGGTTGTCGAGCACGTGGAATCCGGTGGCCAGGATCAGCACGTCGAGGTCCTGCTCCTCGCCGTCCGCGGTGCGGATGCCGTACGGGGTGACCTCCTCGATGGGCTCGGTGACGAGCTCGACGTCGTCGCGGGTGAAGGCGCGCCAGTAGCCCTTGCTCAGTGACGGCCGCTTGCAGCCCACCCGGTAGGTGGGCGTCAGCTTGCGCATCAGCGTCCGGTCGCCCTTGACCTGGCGCCGCAGGTAGAGCTTCGACGCCGCTTCCCCGGCCCTGGCCAGGAAGGGGAAGCGCCGGTAGTGGACCATGGCGATCACGAAGCTGAGCTCGGTCACGACGTCGGTGAGCAGCCGGATCGTCCGCTGCGTCGCGGGAACCCTGCGGAAGAGCCGGCGGACGGACTCCGGCACCGCGAAGTCGGGCTTCGGGAGCAGCCAGGTGGGGGTCCGCTGGTAGACGTGCAGTTGCTCGGTGCGCTCGGCGATCTCCGGGACGATCTGGACGGCCGAGGCCCCGGTGCCGATGACTCCCACCCGCTTGCCGTCCAGGTCCAGGGACTGGTCCCACTGTGCCGTGTGCACGAGGTCGCCCTTGAACGTGTCGAGGCCGGCGATGGCGGGAGTCTTGGGCTTGGTGAGCCAGCCGGTGGCGCAGATGACGAAGCGCGCCGTCAGCGAGGTGCCGTCGCCGAGGACCACCTTCCACATGTGCGTCGATTCGCTGTACGAGGCCCGCTCGACCCGGGAGTTGAAGCGCAGGTGGGGCCGCAGGCCGTACGCGTCGATGCAGTGGTCGGCGTATGCCTTCAGCTCCTCTCCCGGGGGAAAGACCCGGGACCAGGAGGCGAAGGGTTCAGCGGCGAAGGAGTAGGAGAAGGCGGAGATGTCCACGGCGACGCCCGGGTACTTGTTGGCGTACCAGCTGCCGCCCACGTCGTCCCGCTCCTCCAGGACGACGAAGTCGTCGATGCCCGCCCGGCGCAGGCCGAGCGCGGTTCCGATGCCCGAGAACCCCGCGCCGATGACGAGGACTTCGTGATCGGGACTCATCGTTTCCCTCATGGAGGTCACAGGGCCAGGCCGATCGCCAGCAGGGACCCGAACGCGAGCAGCAGCAGGCAGGTGTGCTCCAGTGCCGGAATCAGCTCGCGGCCGGCCGCTCCGCCCAGCACCCGGCGCAAGGGGAGGACGGCGACGGGGACCGCGCCGAGGACGAGGAACGCGCCGGGGCGGGCGGAGGCGAGGAGCAGCGCGGACACGAAGGCCGCGGCGACGCACAGGGCGTAGAACTGCCGGGTCGGTCCGGCGCCCATCCGCACCGCGAGGGTGATCTTCCCCGCGGCCGCGTCGGTCGGGATGTCGCGGAGGTTGTTCGTGGTCAGCAGCGCGACCGCGAGGAAGCCCAGCGGTACGGACGCGCCGAGGGCGGCCGGGGGCACGTGCCCGAGCTGGACGGCGGCCGGGGCGCACACGAAGACGACGCCGTGGAAGAGGAAGATGCTGATCTCGCCGAGGCCGCGGTAGCCGTAGGGCCGTGCCCCGCCGGTGTAGAACCAGCCGCCGAGGGCGAGGGAGACGGTCAGCGGCAGCACCCACCACGAGACCAGGACGGCCAGGACCAGCCCGGCCAGGGCTCCTACGGCGTACAGCGCCAGTCCGTGCCGGAAGACCTGCCGGGGCGTGGCCCGTCCGGAGCCCACCAGCCGGGCCGGGCCCGCCCGGTGGTCGTCGACGCCCCGGATCCCGTCGCTGTAGTCGTTGAAGAAGTTGGTCCCCAGGACGAAGCCCAGGAGGAGCACGGCCGTGAGGGCGGCGTGCCACGGGTCGACGGTCCCGGCCTCGGCGGCGACGGCGAGGCCCACCGCGAGCGGGGCGAAGGTGACGGGCAGGGTCTTGAGCCGTGCGCCGGCCACCCAGCTCCGTACGGCGCCGTGCTGTACGGGCTGCTGCTGGAGGGTCATTTCTTGGATCCCACGCCCAGGTAGAGGACGGAGGTGGAGTTCGTGCGCACCATGGTCACCTCGTCGATCCGGCCGGCCGCGTAGCGGGCCATCTCGCGCATCCGCGGGCGCAGGCCGAGGAGTTCGAGCTCGACTCCGTTCTCCCGCGCGGCCCGGGTCAGCCGTTCCCGGTTGACGAAGAGCCGGTGGTCGTGGGTGCCGCGGGGCGGCCTGCCGGGGAGGGGGAGGTTCTCGGCGAGGGTGATGGAGACCAGCCGGGCCACCCGCGTATCGGCGATGGTGTCGACGATCAGCGTGCCGCCGGGACGCAGGACCCGGCAGGCCTCCGCCACCACCGCGTAGGGATCCGGTACGTGTTCCAGGCACTGCCCCGCGGTGACCACGTCGAACGACTCGTCCTCGAAGGGGAGTTCGGAGACGTCGGCCCGGACGACCTCGTCGAACCCGTGCCGCAGCGCCTCGCGGAGCGACATCTCCGAGAGGTCGACCCCGACCACGCGGTAGCCCTTGGCCGCCGCGTGCGGGCCGAACAGCCCGCCGCCGCAGGCGATGTCGAGCAGTGCGGCCTGCGCGTCGCGGGCGGCGGGAACGAATTCCGCGCGGGCCCGTGCGATCCAGCTCAGCGGCGCGAGCGCCCCCCTGGGATCCCACCACTCGTCGGCGAGCCCGTCGTAATCCGAGATGAAGTCCTGCCGGATTTCCGACCTGTCCTTTTCTCCACTGCGTGTAAGCAAAGCAGTTTACCTCCGCCCATCAGTCGCACTGCTGTCAACCTTTTCCAGAAGCCTGACAGGGGCTGATAGAGCCCGCATGGAGCATCCCTATAGCCCACGGCCCGGGAGCGTTCTGCGGCCTTCCGGAGCGGGGCCGGAGCCGGTTACTCTCCCCTGACTTCCCCAACTCCCGCAACCTGCCGCCCCTCGGGCAGGTGCCCATGCGGCGCGACCCGGAAAGAGATCCGGGAAAGGTGGCACACAATGAGCGCATTCAGCACCGATTTCGGACGGTCCCTCTCCCTCACCCCCGAAAGGGTGGTCCGGGAAGGCGCGGACGGGGAGATCGGCGACCTCATGGCCGAGGCGGCCGCGTCCGGCAAGGACACGGCGGTACGGGGCGCCGGCCGCTCGTGCAACACCCAGACGCTCGCGTCCGGGACCGTGCTGGACAATGCCCGCGCCGATGCGGAGCCGCGCTTCACGGGCACGGAACATCTCGTGGAAGTCCCGAGCGGAATCACCTGGCTCGCACTGGAGAAATGGCTGAACGGGCACGGGCGAGCCAATCCCGTCCTGCCCAGCTATCTGAATCTCACGGTGGGCGGGACGCTGTCCATCGGAGGTTTCGGCCACGGTTCCCTGCGGTCGGGACTTCAGATCGACCAGGTGGAAGAGATCGAACTCGTCGACGGAACGGGACGTTCACGCACCTGCTCCCGCCGGGAGAATTCCGAGCTGTTCCGATTCGCCCTGGGCGGTCTGGGGCAGGTCGGTTTCATCAGGAACGCGGTGCTCCGCACCGTGCCGTACCGGGCGGTCACTCCCGTCTCCAGGATTGCGCACACCGGAATCTCCGATCTCGCCCACTACATGAAGTCAGTCGCCGGAGATCCCGCGGTTTCCGGCTATTTCGGCATGTACGACCGGACCTCCTGGTATTCGCAGATCGCCTGGGCGGCGGAGGCCGCGGAAGCCGTGGCGGCGGGTGAGCCGGGCACCGTGCTGCCGGCGCCCGACTACTCCCTGCTGCTGCACCAGGAGGTCGACCAGCACCTGCTGCCCGTCCTTCAGGACGAGTCCCGCGTGAACCTCTGGGCCGACTACGTCTTCGACGAGGCCGGCTTCGAGGGGATCACGAAGACCCTGGAGGAGCTGACCCGCGAGTCCCCGTTCGCGGACCACCTGATCAGCCTGTACTTCCTGGTCATCAAGCGCCCCGAGGAGGCGACGCCGTTCGTCTTCGCCCCGTCGCTCGACACCTCGGTCCAGTACGGGGTCGGCGTGTTCACCACCATCGAGAAGTCCGACTCCCACGCGGTGGCCGAGACCCGCCGGGTGCTGCGCGAGCTGCTGGCGGCCTGCGCGGCGGCCCAGGGCCGCCCGTACCTGTACGGCTCCCACGAGCTGGACGCGGAGCTGCTGGAGGGCTTCTACGGTGCGGACGCGCTGCGGCGGCTGGAGGCCCTGCGCGAGGAGCACGCGCTGACCCGTTTCAACCCGCGCGCCTTCGGCGGCGTACGGCCGTGAGGAAAGCGCGCAGGGGCGCGACCCCGACGGGCCGCGCCCCTGCGTGTGCTGATGCCCTGGAGCGGTGACGCTCCGGAGGCCGGTACGGCTCAGGCCTCGGGGTTGCCGCCGAAGCGCTCGCGGTACGACTCCAGGTCCTCTTCGGTGATCCTCGGGAAGAGCACCGGCGGAACCGTGAACGGCGTGCCCGCCGGCACCGCGTCGAGGGACGCGGCCTGCTCCGGGGTGATCCAGGTGGCCGTGTCGTCGGCGAGGTCGAACGAGGAGCGCATGGCGCGCGCCGAGGCCGGGATGAACGGCTCGGAGACCACCGAGTAGAGGTGGATGAGGTTCATCGCCGTGCGCAGGGTGAGGGCCGCGCCGTCCAGGTCGGTCTTGACCTCCGTCCAGGGCGCCTTCTCGTCGAGGTAGGAGTTTCCGGCGGACCACAGGGCGCGCAGCGCGGCCGCGGCCTTGCGGTACTGGAGCGCGTCCATGTGGAGTTCGTACTCGGCCAGCAGCTCGGCGATCTGCGTGCCCAGCTTGGCCTCGGCCTCACCTGCGGGGCTGCCGGCGGGGACCTCGTCGCCGAACTTCTTGCGGGAGAAGGTCAGTACGCGGTTGACGAAGTTGCCGAGCGTGCCGCCGAGGTCCTTGTTGACCGTGGCGGTGAAGTGCTCCCACGTGAAGGAGGAGTCGTCGGACTCGGGCGCGTTGGCGATGAGGAAGTAGCGCCAGAAGTCGGCCGGGAGGATCTCCAGCGCCTGGTCGGTGAAGACGCCGCGCTTCTGCGAGGTGGAGAACTTGCCGCCGTAGTACGTCAGCCAGTTGAAGGCCTTGACGTAGTCGACCATCTTCCACGGCTCGCGGACGCCGAGCTCGGTGGCGGGGAACATCACCGTGTGGAACGGGACGTTGTCCTTGGCCATGAACTGGGTGTAGCGGACGTCCTCGGCCTCGTACCACCAGGACTTGTAGTCGCGGTTCTCCGGGTCGGCATCCGCCCACTCCTTGGTGGAGGCGATGTACTCGATCGGCGCGTCGAACCAGACGTAGAACACCTTGCCGTCGGCGGCCAGTTCGGGCCACGTGTCGGCCGGGACCGGGACGCCCCAGTCGAGGTCGCGGGTGATGGCGCGGTCGTGCAGGCCCTCGGTCAGCCACTTGCGGGCGATGGAGGACGCGAGCTGCGGCCACTCCTCCTCGTGCTCCGCGACCCAGGCCTCGACCTCCACCTGCAGCTTGGACTGGAGGAGGAAGAGGTGCTTGGTCTCGCGGACCTCCAGCTCGGTGGAGCCGGAGATCGCCGAGCGGGGCTCGATCAGGTCCGTGGGGTCCAGGACGCGGGTGCAGTTCTCGCACTGGTCGCCGCGGGCCTTGTCGTAGCCGCAGTGCGGGCAGGTGCCCTCCACGTAGCGGTCCGGCAGGAAGCGGTCGTCGACCGGCGAGAAGACCTGCCGGATCGCGCGCTCCTCGATGAAGCCGTTCGCCTGGAGCCGGCGCGCGAAGTGCTGGGTGATCTCGCGGTTCTGCTCCGAGGAGCTGCGGCCGAAGTAGTCGAAGGACAGCTCGAAGCCGTCGTAGACCGCCTTCTGGGCGTCGTGGGCCTGCGCGCAGAACTCGGCGACCGAGAGGCCGGCCGCCTTCGCGGCGAGTTCGGCGGGGGTGCCGTGCTCGTCGGTGGCACAGATGTAGAGGACGTCGTGGCCGCGCTGGCGGAGGTACCGGGAGTACACATCCGCCGGAAGCATCGACCCGACCATGTTGCCCAGGTGCTTGATCCCGTTGATATAGGGAAGCGCGCTGGTGATCAGGTGTCGAGCCATCCTCGGATGCTCCATTTCATATATGCCGGTACAACGTGACGTGCGGTTCATCGTATCGAACCGCCGAAACGCCACGCGCCGCATTTCTTCGGGGTGGACTGGGGGGTACAGCGCAGAACTGACGGGTGCAACGCAAAAGCGAGGACTGTGACCTCTCCGTCACGGCCCTCGCGCTGCGGCCATGGTACAGCGGGCCGGGCAGCCGCCGAACCGCCGTCCGCCCCGGTGGGACACCGTCCCACCGGGCCGGGCGGTCAGTCGCGGCCGCCCCGGGCGCCGTCGATCGCGGTGATCCGGACGCCGCTCGCGAGTCTGGCCGTCAGGGTGGCCGCGGGGCCCTGCGGACCGGCGACGGGGGCGGTCAGTGTCCGGCCGGCCGCCTCCGCGCGGACGGCGCCGGCCGCCGTGATGCCCGCGACCTCGCGGCTGCCGGCCGCCAGCAGGTACCAGCGGCCGGCCGGGGACCTCCACCGGGTGCCCGCGAGCAGGTGCTGCCCGAACCGCCCGCACGCTGCGGTCTCCCGGGACCGCGCCACGTCCTGCGGAGCTCCGGCGGGCAGGCGCAGCTGGACCAGGACGTCGCCCGGGCCGGCCCAGCCGGAGGCCCGGGTGCAGGTCCAGACGGCCCGGCCCGCGCCGTCGGGGAGTTCGGAGTCGGCGAAGTCCCAGATGTTGACGGCCCGTACCCCGCCGGCCCGGTACTCCCGCAGCCGGCAGGCGACCGGCGCCCACGCCGCCCGCGCGGCCGGTCCGGTGGCCTCGCGCGGCTGGCGCGCGGCCACCGCCGCCGGGCCGTCGGGCAGCGGGGTGTAGGTCAGGTGCACGGGGGTCAGCGCGCCCAGGTCGGCGAGGACGAAGGCGTGCTTCTCCACGATGCGGGCGGAGGAGGTCAGCTCCAGTACGGGCCACGCCGCGCAGGCTCCGCCGGAGCCGCCCGAGCCGCCGGATCCGCCCGGGGCGTCCGTACGCGGCACCGCGGTCTCCTCGGTGACCCCGTCGGCGGAGACGGCCAGCGGCTTGGTCCCCTCCCCCGCCCGGAGCAGGTCGCGGGTGCCGGCCCGGGCGATCCACGGCGCGAGCAGGTACCTGGCCCGGCCGCCGTCCGTGCTCCCGCTGCCGTTCCCGCTCCCCGGGGAGCGGCTCAGGGTCAGCGCCGCGGCGGTGGTCACGTTCGCCTCGTCGGTACGGGCGAAGGCGAGCTCCCGGGCGCGCGGCCCGGCCGGGCCCTCGGCGGGTTCGCCGTACCGAACCACCCGGTCCCCGTCGAGCAGCAGGACGACCGCACGCCCGGCGACGTCCCCCGCGTACAGGAGCTGCGGCGCGCGCAGCGGAGGGTCGGTGGCCGTTCCCGGCGCGGCCGCCACCGTCACCTCCCGGGGCCGGGCGGCCCAGGCCGCCAGGGCGCGGGCGAGCAGACCGCGGTCGGCGGTGCGGGCGCCGCGCGCGGGCCAGGCGGTGAAGTCGACGCGGGCGGTGTCCGCCCAGGCCTCGGCGGGGACCCGGACCAGCCGGGCGGGGTCCAGTGCCCCGGCGACGGCCGGTCCGGCGAGCGGCGAGACCTCGGGGCGGGGCGGGGAGCCGTCGGCCGCGAGGATCACGGCGGCCAGGGCCAGCGCGGCCGCGGCGGTCCAGCCGGCCCGGGTACGGCGCCGTCGGCGCAGCAGGTCGGTGGGGCGGGCGCTGACCACGGCGGCATCGAACTCGCCGCCGCCCGGGCCCCGCAGGAGCGTTTCACCAGCGGTGTTCCCGCCCGCTTCCCGACCGGCGCTCCCGGCGGCGCTCCCGGCGGCGCCGCCGAAACCGGCAGCGTCGCGGAAGCCGGCGGCATCGCGGAGACCGGCAGCGCCGCGGAGACCGGCAGCATCGCGGAAGCCGGCACCGTCCGCCGTCCCCGCCGCGGGCCCGGCCCGCCCTCCGCGCCCCGGCGGTGCGGCACCGCCGCGCACGGCACCCGGGTCCGTCGCGGCCCGCGCGTCCCGCGCCCACGGCCCGGCGCCCCGGCCCGCTTCCGGGGGCCCGGAGACACCGCCCGCCCACTCCCCCCAAGCGGCCAGCGCCTCCCGTACGGCGTCCGCCGGGTCGGCCACCCCCGCCGCGCCGAGGAGCCGGGCCACCGCCTCCTCCGGGAGGCCGTCCATGCCGTGCAGGACGAACGCCGCCCGGACCGGCCCCGGCGCCGCGCCCAGCACCCGGGCCGGCTCGTCGATCCCGCCCGCCGGAGGCCACAGCCGCAGCCCCCAGACGAAGGGCGGCACCGGTGGCCAGCCGAGCCCGGCCGCGGCGAGGCGGGCCCGGCCGGACGGGGCCAGGCTCGCGCGCAGGACCCGTACGCGCACCTCGGTCAGGGGGCCGCCCGGCCCGTCGGGACCGGCCGGAGCCTGCGTACTGCCGCGCCCGCCGCGCGGGAGCGCCCGCTGGACGGCCTTGTGCGCGAGGAGGACCCGGGTATGGCGGCCCAGGGTGACCGGGAGCGTCACGTAGGAGAGCCGCACCAGTTGGGGGTAGTGCTCGACGAGGACGGCCTCGGCCTGCTCCACGGCGGTGGAGCCGAATCGCTGTGTTGTACCCACACTCCGACAAACGAGTGAATCTTGGGATGGTCACACGCCGTGCTCTCCGGGGCGGCGCGAAACGGACGCACAGGAGATCGGCATATGCGTTTGCGCTGGTTGAGCGCGCGTGCGATCGACATCGATCAACACATGATCATCACCGAACGTAATTCTTCCAGCTTTCGTCTCTGCGCCCTCCGAGTGCGCCCGCGCTGATTTCCTTGCCCCGCACACGGGATGGGGTGGAGCGGTGAGCGATGGCAGCGGTCTTCCGGAGGAGTCCGGCGGCGGGGCCGTGGGTCTGCCGAGCCGGCGACGGCGGCCGGCGCCCATGAGCCAGTGGAACGCGCCGGCGCGCCTGTCGTACTGGGCCTTCCACGCCGACCGGCGCCCGGCCTACATGCGGTTCGCGTACCTGCAGCTGGGCTCGGACGCGGCGGCCGAGGAAGCGGTGGACGCCGCCTTCGACTCGATCATGGGCGAATGGCTGCGGATGCTCCACATGGACCGGCTCGACGCCTACGCGTGGACCGTCCTCAAACAGCGGCTGATCGACCGCCAGTTCCGCCGCAGCCCCTGGCCGGAGCCCATGGACACCAGTGCGTTCGAGGCGGCGCTCAAGGAGGCCCACGCGGAAGCCGACCAGTACGAGGTGCTCACCGACACCATCCGCTTCTACTCCGCCGTCTCCCGGCTCGCCGAACGGCAGCGCGACGCCGTGCTGTTGCGGTACGGACTCCAGTGCACCCCCGGCGAAGCCGCCGCGATCATGGGGGTGGACGAGGCCACGGTCCGCTCGCAGCTCGGCCAGGCCCAGCGGCGGCTCGCCCGGCTGCTCGACGCCTCGGCCGAGTCATGAACCGCAACACGAGCCGCGGAACCCGTCGCGAGGACGGCGGACTCCCGGGCTCCCTGGAGCAGTTCCTGGCCCGGGCCGGCGTCCGCGACCGCTATCCGCACTACGACCTCGGCGCGGCGGAGGCCCGGCTGCTGCGGGCCGCCGATTCCACCGCCTCCGGTGCCCGGCCGCTCCCCGCTCCGGCCCCCCGGCGCGGCGGCGCCCACGCCCGGCGCCGCACCCTGGGCTGGAGCGACCCCCTGCGCGACCTGCCGGTGGACTCCGAGCGGGCAGGACGCGACCTCAAGGCCGCCTGCCTGGCCTCCGTGTGCGCCACGGGGGCCCGCGAGCGGCTCGACGCCTTCGAGAGCGGCGGCCACGCCGACCTGCCCGGAGCCGTGGTCTTCGGCTGCCTGCTGCACCTGGCCGGACTGCGCGAAGGCGCCCGGTTCTGGTGGCAGTTCGCCGCCGGGTCCGGGCGCAGCCGCACCACGCACGCCGCGTACTGCCTCTTCCTCGACCACTCCCGGCGCGGCGAGCACCACGACGCCCGGGTCTGGGCGCGGGAGCTGGGCCGGCGCCGGTTCCGGCCGGGCGGGCGCCGGGAGCTGCGCGAGGTACGGCTGTGCGCGCAGGCGGCCGTCCTGCGCTACGTCGACCAGCTCGACGACCCCGACCTGGGCCCGGTGCCGCTGCCCCGGCCCGGGGTGTCCCGGGCACTGGACGCGTTCCGGCCGCCGGCCGCCCCGGCGCGGCCACCCCGGCCGGGGGCGGGCCGCCTGGGGGCGGGTCCGCTGCGCCACCCCGCGCTGACGGCGGCGGCCCGCGGGACCGTGGTCCAGCCCGGCGGGGGCGAGGCCCTGGCGGCGGCCCGGCACGCCCTGGCCGTCGTACGGGTCCTGCAGCGGCGGCCGCTCGGCGTACGGGCCGGGCGGCTCGGGCGGGAGGCCGGCCTGGCCGAGGCGGAGCTCGGGCCGCTGCTGTCGATGCTCTGCGAGGAGGGGTACGCGTACCGCTCCGGCGTCGGGGTCTACGCCCCCGGGCCGGCCCTCGACCGGCTCGCGGCCCCGGGCGGCCGGGGCCTGGCGGCCCAGTTGCAGCGCACTCTGGCCCTGGCGCGGGACAGCGCGGGGGCGGCGGTGTACCTGAGCCGGTACGCGGAGGGGGAGGTCCGGATCACCCAGATGGCGGACGGGCCCGGCGCCCCGCCGGTACGGGAGTGGGTGGACTTCCGGGACGCCGCGCACGCCAGCGCGGTGGGCAAGTGCCTGCTGAGCCAGCTCGATCACGACGGCCGCGCCGACCACGTGGCCCGGCACCGGCCGGCCCGGCTCACCCAGCGGACCATCACCGACAGCCGGGCCCTGTTCAGCGCGCTCGACGCGGTGACCCCGGGGGCTCCCGTCTTCGACCTGCGCGAGTACGCCCCCGGTGTGGTGTGCGCGGCGGTCCCCCTGGCGCTCGGCGAAGCGGCGGGCAGCCTCGCCCTGTCCCTGCCCGGCGGGCACGCGCACCGGCTGGGCCGGGCCACGGAGGCGCTCCGGCGCAAGGCGGTGCCGGTGCTCCTCGCGCTCCTGCTGGCGGGGGCGATCCCGCCGGACGGCCCGACGAACGGCCCGGCGGACGGCTCGGAGGACGGCCCGACGGACCGCGCGGAGGAGGCGGCAGGATCCACCGGGGCCGACGGGCCGGAACCGCGGGCGGAGCCGGAAGCCCGGCCGCTGCCGGTGCCGGTGACGGCGGAGACCCTGCGCCAGCTGCGCCGGGTCTTCCGGACCCCGCTGCCGCGGGCCGCCGCCGGCGGGGCGGACGGACCGCACCTGGTCAGCGACAGCGCCTCGGAGGCGGCGTACCTCTTCGACGCCCCCCAGAGCGACGGGGCCCCGGGCCTGGCGCTCCCGCGCACCTTCGGCCCGCTGGTCCCGGGCAGCCTGCGGACGGCCGACGGCCAGGACGGGCTGGTGGTGCTGCGCACCTGACCGGGGAGGGGGCGCGGGGCGGCCGGGTCAGGGGGTGACGGCTCCGGGCGCTCCGGGGACGAAGGTGGCCACGGCGGTGTCGAAGTGCCGCTTGGCCGGCGCGAGTTCGCCCACCGGGGCGGAGACCCAGATGTCGTACATCCGGCCGTTCTGGTCCCAGCAAAGGTCGTAGGTGTGCCGGGGACCCTCGGCCGCCTCGAAGCCGTCCCAGGTGAACTCCCACAGCGCCGCCGGAAGTTCGCCGTAGGTAGTGGAGAGGACCGAACCGCCGCGGTAACCGGGGTTGGTGTCCGGGCCCTTGGCGTGGGCCTGCCGCATCACGCCGAGCGGACCGCCGGGCACCGGCATCTTCACCCGGATCCCGATGCGGAAGGCCCCGTCCGGGGAGACGTAGAAGACCCGCTGGTCATCGGTGGCCCGCTGGTACCCCTCGGGCACGGCGATGGCGAAGCCCTGCGGGTCGACGAAGGTCCGGTACCCGGCGGGCGGCCCGCCCGGGGTCGCCCCCGCCGGACTCGGGGTCGGGACGGCCCCGACCGGTGCCCCGCCCACCGGACTCGGGGTCGATCCGGTCCCGCCCGGGGTGGACGGCAGGCTCGCGGAGCCGCCGGGAGCCTCCTGCACGCTCCGCGAGCCCTGCTCCGACTCCCCCGCCCCGAACAGCGAGCTCAGCGGGTCGGCGCCCACCATCAGACCGCCCGCCACCAGGACGACAGCAGCGGCGACCGCCCCGAGGCCCAGGCCCCGCCGGGTGGCGACGCGCTGCCTGGCCGTCGGGCGCGGAGCCACGGCCGGGGCCGTCAGCCCTTCGGACTCCGGCGCGGGCGCGGGTCCGGCGGCGGGTCCGGCGGAGGGTCCGGCGGCGGGTCCGGAGCCGTCCGCGCGATCGGAGGCCGGCCACCCCTCGGCGTCCACGGCTGCGATGACGCGGTCGGCCGGTACGGGGACGCGGTCAGCCGGTGCCGGCACCCGGCCGGCCGCTACCGGCGCCCGCTCGACGGGTGCCGGGCCGCCGCCGGCCAGGTACGCCGACAGCAGCCGGTCCGCCTCGGCCGCCGCCATCCTCCGCTCCGGGTCGCGTTCCAGCAGCCCCCGGATGACCGGCAGGAGCGGCCCGGCCTGGGCGGGCGGGCGGATCTCCGCGGTGACCACGGCGTGCAGGACACCGCCGAGGGAATCGCGGCGGAAGGGGGATTCCCCGGTCAGCGCGGTGCACATGAGCGTGCCGAGCGACCACAGGTCGGCGGCCGGCCCGGCCTTGGCTCCCTGGATCCGCTCGGGGGCGGTGTACTCGGGCGAGCCGACGAAGGCACCCGTCTCGCTGATGGTGGTGGCCCCGGAGAACCGGGCGATGCCGAAGTCGGTGAGCACCACGCGGCCGGTCCCCGACTCCATGAGGACGTTGGCCGGCTTCACGTCCCGGTGGAGCACTCCCCGGCCGTGCGCCGAGCAGGGCGAGTGCGGTCCTGGCCGTCTCGACCGGGGTGAGGGTCTTCCCGGCGGAGAGCAGGTCGGCGAGCGAGCCGCCGTCGACGAGTTCCATCACGATGCAGGGGCGCCCGTCGTGTTCGACGACGTCGTGGACCACGACGACATGGGGGTGGCGCACGTGGGCCACGGCCTGCGCCTCGCGCAGCGCCCCCGCGCCCACACCGTCCCGGCCCCCGTCCCCGTCACCCTCGCCCGCGTGCAGTTGCTTGACGGCGACCGGACGGCCGAGCAGTTCGTCGGTGGCCCGCCAGACGGTACCCATCCCGCCCCGGCCCAGCCGGTCCTCCAGGCGGTACCGCCCGGCCACCACGACACTGCCGCGCACCTCGTCCTGTGCCACCGCGTTCCCCCTCGCCCGATCCCGGAGCCATGATGCCGTAGCCCGCTCCCCCGCCGGCCCGAGCTCGGCGCACTCTAGAATCGCGTCGGGCGGCACCGGCACAGATCTACGGGGGAACACGTGGAACCCACGGCCATCGGGCTCAAGTTGGCGGCGGCCGTGATCGGCCCCCTCGTCAGGAAGTTCTTCGTCGCCGACGCCCCCGGGGCGGGGCTGGTCGACAAGCCGGTCCGGCTCTCCGGGTACGTCTCGTTCAGGGGCGAGAAGCGCACCCTCACCGAGTCCGACGTGCGCACCCTGGCCGCCACCCTCGTCCGGCAGGCCCTGGGCCCGGGCGAACGCCGGATCCCGGCGGACGAGGAGAACGCCGTCACCGACGCCCTCGCCGCGACCCTGCACGCCCTGGGCGACCTCACGATCACGGACGTCGACGCCGTCCGCCTCGGCCCGGAGGCCTTCGCCCGGGAACTGCGCCGCGCGGCCGGCCGCCCGGAGCGCCACCTCTCCGCCGACGCCACGCACTTCTACGAGGCCCTGCTCGGCGCCGCCTCCCTGCACATCCTGGAGTTCTTCACCCAGCGCAAGACCTTCACGGCGCACGCACTGGTCGGCCAGACCCGGGCGGTCCACGAACTGGCGTCGAAAACAGATGAGTTGATCCGGCGCACGCCGCTCCCCGAGTCGGCGGACGCCGTCTTCGAGGCGACGTACCTGCCCTACGTGGCGAGGAAGCACTCCAAGCTCACCATCTACGGCATCGATCTGAACCACTCTCCGACGCGCTGGCCGCTCGACGTGGCCTACCTCAGCCTGGAGGCGGCGCCGCTGGGGCGGTCGGTGATCTCCTGGGACGCCTACGAGACCTCGGAGGACTTCCTCGCGTCGCAGCCGGCCCCGGAACCCCAGCCCGCGGACCAGGCCCTGGCCCGCACCCCCCGGGTCCTCCTGCGGGGCGAGGCCGGTTCGGGCAAGACCACGCTCGTCCAGTGGCTGGCCGTCGCCGCCGCGCAGCAGGACCGCCCGGACCGGCCGGCGTACCTCCGCGACCGGATCCCCTTCGTGCTCCCGCTGCGCACGCTCACCCGGCACGGCGAACGCCTCCCCGCCCCCAAGGACTTCCTCGCCGCGATCGGCTGTCCCCTCGCCGGCTCCCAGCCCGCCGGATGGGAGCACCGGGTGCTGACCGCCGGGCGGGGACTGGTCCTCGTGGACGGCATCGACGAGATCCCGGAGCCCGAGCGCGAGCGGACCCGCCGCTGGCTGCGGGACCTCATCGACACGTACGGCGACACCGGCAACCGCTGGCTGGTCACCTCGCGCCCCTCGGCCGTCGGCCAGGACTGGCTCGTGGAAGAGGCCTTCGGCGAGCTGGCGCTGTCCTCCATGGGGCGCGCCGACACCGCCACCTTCATCAAGCGCTGGCACGCGGCGGCCCTCGGCGGGCCCGGGTCCGCGGCGGAACTCGACGCGTACGAGGCGCAGCTCCTCACCGCCGTCCGGACCAAGACGGACCTCGGCAGGCTGGCCACCAACCCCCTGATGTGCGGCCTGATCTGCGCCCTCCACCGCGACCGGCGGGGCTATCTCCCGCACGGCCGGAAGGACTTGTACGAGGCCGCGCTGTCCATGCTGATCAGCCGCCGCGACCGCGAGCGGGACATGAAGGGGCCCGACCTGCGGGAAGAGCCGCAGCTCGAACTCCTCCAGCGGCTCGCGTACTGGCTGATCAAGAACGGCCGTACGGAGATGGACCGTTCCCAGGCCGAGGACATCATCGGCCGGGCCCTCCCCGCGGTCCCGGAGGCGGCCGCCCTGGGTGACGCACGGGCCGTCTTCGACCACTTCCTCCAGCGCAGCGGCCTGATCCGCGAACCGGCCCCGGGAACGGTGGAGTTCGTCCACCGCACCTTCCAGGACTTCCTGGGGGCGCGGGCGGCGGTGGAGGAGGGTGATTTCGGACTGCTCGCCGGGCACGCCGCGGACGACCAGTGGGAGGACGTCATCCGCATGGCGGTCGCCCTGGCCCGGCCGCGCGAGCGGGTGGCCCTCTTCGAGGACATGCTGGGTCGCGGCGACCGCACGGAGGACCCGTACCTCCGTTCGCGCGTCTACCTGCTCGCCGCCGCCTGCCTGGAACACGCGACGACGCTGGAGCCGACCGTCCGCGCGGCGGTGGAGGAACGCACCGCGAGACTGGTCCCGCCCCGCAGCGAGGCCCAGGCCCGCGCCCTGGCGGAAGTGGGTCCACTGATCCTGGACCTGCTGCCCGTCCCGGACGCCGTCCCTCCGCGGGACTGGTACTACGTGATCATTGCGGCCTCCTGGGTCCTGTCCGACGCCGCCCTGCCCTTCCTGGCGAAGTACGCCGCCGAACAGGACTCCCCGATCACGGTGCGCAGTCAGCTCGTGTGGTCCTGGTCCCGCTTCGACACCGCCCGCTACGCGGAGGAGATCATCGCGCAGCTGAACCCGGAGGGACTGGACTACACCGTCACCTCCGACGAGCAGTTCCCGCACCTGGAACAGCTGGGGAGCCGAGTGGCATCCCTGGAGGTCAGGAGCGACCCGTCCGCGGAGGCGCTCGGCTCGTACCTCTCCGGGCGCACCCTGACGCACTTGCAGCTCGTGGATCGCGGGATCCCGGACCTGTCGTTCCTGGCGGGCCAGACGGAGCTCGAGTCGTTCACCGCCCGCCGGTGCGATCCGATCGCCGATCTTTCCCCCTTGGCCGGGCTTCCGATCCGGGAGCTGAACATCGACGTCTCCACGGACGACCTCCGTCCGCTGTGGCAGCTGCCGGAGCTCCGGACCCTCATGGTCTCCGGCACGGGTCCCCTGGGCTGGACACCGGAAGACCTCCATCCGCGTGCTCCCCTCCAGCACCTCAACATGGTGGGCCGCCTCTCCTCCAACATGGTGGGCCGCCTCTCCTCCGAGCAGGAGCTCAAGGGAATCGACCGCTTCCCCCTACTCGAATCCCTCTGCTTCTCCGGCGCGGCGACGACCGAGGGCTGGCGGGACATGTCCCGCCTTCCGTCGCTCTCCAGCCTCACTCTGGACGCACCCTCGTTCGCGACCCTTCCGGTCGGTACCGTCATGGCGGAAGTCACCCATCTCTGCGTGAACGGCATCCATGACGCAGACACCGTGCAGCAGGTCCTCGACGGACTCCCGCACGTCTTTCCCCGCCTCGTCTCCTGCGAGTTCTGGGGAAGTCCGAGCCTGAGAGGAACCGTCGACCTCTCCCCCGTGGCAGGCATGGAGAGCCTGGAACGGTTGCTCATCAGCATTGACGCCGCCCAGCTGACCGGCGACGGAGCACTGTCCTCCCGGGTCCTGATCCCGGGGCCCCACGGACTGGAGATCCGGTCAGTCCCACCCGCGCGATCGACCGGAGCCTCCGGGTAAGGTGTCGAACCGTGGCTGATCGTCGAACGGCAATCATGGAAGGCGCCGCGCGGGTCATCGCCCGGCGCGGCGTACGCGGCCTGCGCGTGGAGGAGCTCGCCGCCGAGGCGGGCGTGTCCACGGCGTTGATCTACTACCACTTCAAGGACCGCGCGGGGATCCTCCGCGCCACCCTGGAGTTCATCAACGACCGGGCCGGCCGGTACACCACGGAGCGGGACCCCGCCGATCCGGTGCTCGACGCCCTGGGCGAGCTGGAGCAGACGCTCCTGCTGGAGTTCCAGGACGATCCCGCGGTCCGGGAGAACAGCACGGCCTGGGGAGAGCTCCGGGCCAGCGCGGTGTTCGACCCCGACCTGCGGGAAGACCTCGCCGACGCCACCCGTGTGTGGATCCAGGAAGTGAGCGAGCTGCTCGGGCAGGTCCACCCCATGGCCCCGGCCGCCGGCCTGTCGGGTGCCGCCGAGCGGCTGACCGCCCTGGTGGAGGGGCTGAGCTCGCGCTGGCTCAGCGGCAGCCTGCCGCTCGCGCACGCCCGTGAGTTGATGGTGTCCTCCATCGCCGCCGAGCTGGACCGCCTCGCCCGCGCCGCCGCCTGAGCCGCAGGCTTCGTAAGACATCCCTCCTTCCCCAGGGGTCACGCACGCCCCGCGTCTTGACTGAATTTTCAGTCAGTGACAGAGTTCCGGCCATGGCCGCTCACGGCACCCCCACTTGCTCCGGAGGCTCACCGATGCACGAATCCCCCGACGACAGCCGCTCGCTCCTCGGCCGGTTCTTCGGCTCCACCCCCACCCGCCGGCGCGTCCTCGGGGCTGCCGGACTCGGCGCCGCGGGCGTAGCGCTCGGCACCGCGGCCGCCGCGACTCCGGGGGCGCTCCGCGCGCCGAGCGCGGCGGTGCAGCGCTGGCGGGTGGACCTCGACGACGTCCCCCACACCCGCACCTGGATGTCCTGGCCCTCGCGCTCCTCGATCTGGGGCGGCCGCGCGCTGACCGGGGTCCAGGAGGACATCGCGCTGATCGCGAAGACGATCGCGCGCTACGAGCCCGTCGTGATGTGCGCGCCGGACTCCTCCACGGCCGCCACCGCCCGCTCCTGGTGCGGCCCGGGCGTGACGGTGACCACCGCCATCGGCACCGACGACCTCTGGATGCGCGACATCGCCCCGGTCTTCCGCCGGGACGGCCGCGGCGGGCTCGACGCGATCGGCCTGAACTTCAACGGCTGGGGCAACAAGCAGGCCCACTCCTACGACGCCCACGTCGCGGAGAGCATCGCCTACGAGTCCCATCTCCCCTTCAGCAAGACGGACTTCGTCGGCGAGGGCGGGGCGATCGAGACCGACGGCGACGGCACCGTGATGGCCACGGAGAGCAGCCTCGTCAACAAGAACCGCAACCGGGGCTGGAGCCGGGCCGAGGTCGAGGACGCCGTTCTGCACGCGTACGGCGCCGACAAGATGATCTGGGTGCCCGGCATCAAGGGCAAGGACATCACCGACGACCACATCGATGTGACCTCGCGCTTCATCCGACCCGGTGTGGTCATGGTCCAGGTGCCGCCGGTGGGCCGCGACGACGTCTGGGCGCGCGACGCCCGCGAGCAGTTCGCGATCCTCTCCGCGGCCACGGACGCCCGGGGCCGGCGGCTGACCGTCGTCAAGGTCGACGGCCCCGACACCACGCGCTCGAAGAACCCCGAGTTCGTCGACTCGTACATGAACTTCCACGTGGTCAACGGGGCTGTCGTCACCGCCCAGTTCGGGGACTCCGCGAAGGACGCCGCGGCGAAGCAGGCCCTGGCGGCCGCCTTCCCCGGCCGGACCGTGGTGCAGCTCGACGTCGACCGGCTGATGGCCGGGGGCGGCGGCATCCACTGCTCCACGATGGCCGAACCGCGCGCGTAGGAACCGCCGTTGCCGGTCCTGCCCGTGCCCCCGGCAGCGGCAGGACCGGACAGGACACCGGGCACAGCCCTGCGGAGGCGCTACTGCCCCGACGCGTGCGGGCGGAGGTCCAGCATGCAGAACACCTTGTCGTAGCGGCGTTCGCCGACGGCGACGAAGCGGGGCAGCCGCCCGTACTCGGTGAACCCGAGGGAGGCGTAGAGCCGCAGGGCCCGGGTGTTGTCGCCCCGCGCATCCAGCGTCAGGACCTCGATGCCGGCCCTGCGGGCGTCCTCGACGAGTGCGGCGGCCAGTGCCCGGCCGAGCCCGAGTCCGTGGGCCTCCGCGGCGACGGCGAGCTTCTCCAGGTCCGCGTGCGGCCGGTGGGTGGGGCGGGCGTAGCGCTGCCAGTAGCCGAGCCCGACGAGCCGGTCCCCCAGGCAGGCGGCGCGCAGGGCCGCGTCCCCGCTTCGCACGGCGGCCACGACCCCGTCGAGGAGCCGCGCCACCTCGTCCCGCCCGGGCGGTTCGACCCAGCCCAGCGCGGCGCCCCCGGCGACGAGCTCGGCCAGGATCCGGTGCGCCGCGGCGGCGAACCGGGCCGCCCGTTCCGGGTCGGACAGGTCGGACACCAGCTCCAGGGCGTCCACGATCACCGCTCCGGCGGCCGCTCCGCCCGTCTCCCGATCCATGACCGGCAGCCTAGTGCGGTCACGGCCCGGCCTAGGCGGCCAGTTCCCCGTCGATCGCGTCGGCGAGGAGCCGGCGTGCGTGCTCCAGGGGCAGCGAACCGCTCAGCCACCGGACGCTGAGGCCTTCGAGGAGGGCCGTCAGTCGCTCGGCGGCGGCCGCGTGCTGGGGCGCCGTGCCGGCGGGGCGGGCCTGGGCGAGGAGGTAGGAGATCTCGTGGACCCAGCTGTGCGTGGCCTTGGCCACGTCCTCGCGCAGGTCGGGATCGAATACGGCGCTGGCCCGCAGCTCGCCCCAGGCGGTGCTGTTCTCCCGCACCTCCGGGGTTTCCTGGAGTTCGAGGAGCAGGGTCCGCTTGAGCTCGTCGCGGGGGCTCTCCGGATCGTCCGAGCCGTCCTCGCGTTCGGCCGTGTACCGATCGGCGCGGTCGCTGATGAACTCCAGCGTGCGGCGCAGGATCCCGGCGCGGTCGGTGAAGTGGTAGTAGATCAGCGAGGTGGACACGCCCGCTTCGGCGGCGAGCTCCCCCACCCGGAGCCCGCGCACGCCGCGGCGCGCGATCACTCGCGTGGCGGCTCTGAGTATTTCCGTTCGACGGTCTGACACGAAGGGTCACTCTACCCGTCGACTCCGTCACCTGGGGCTTTTCCTGACCGTAACATCAGGCACCCGTTTCGGCGGTAAAGCCGTGATCATGACGATTCAGGGGCCCCTCACCACCCCGCTCGATACGCGGTGTGACCGATTCCGCATCAGCTTGGCCAGAAGCATTGACTGAATTTTCAGTTTGATGGACGATGCGGACACCCCTTACGAACACTGACTGAATTTTCAAACAGGAGTGGATCATGACCAGTTTCCGCATGCCGGCCGAGTGGACGGACCACGAGGGCTGCCTGATGGCGTGGCCGACGCGACAGGAGCTGTGGGGCGAGGTCTTCGACGAGGTCAAGGCCGAGTACGCCCAGGTCGCCACCGCGATCGCCGCCTTCGAGCCGGTCACCATGGTCGCGCTTCCCGGCAGCGGTGACGAGGCCCGTGCCCTGTGCGGTGAGGGCGTCGAGGTGATCGAGCTCCCGATCGACGACTCCTGGTTCCGGGATTCCGGGCCGATCTTCGTGCTCGGACAGGACGGCCGCCGGGCGGGCGTGGACTTCCGCTTCAACGCCTGGGGCGGCAAGCACTTCCCCTTCGACACCGACGACAAGATCGCCGCGGCCCTGCTGGCGCATCTGAACGTGGACCGCATCGATTCCCGGATGATCCTCGAAGGCGGCGCGATCACGGTCGACGGCGAGGGCACGCTGATCACCACCGAGCAGTGCCTGCTGCACCCGAACCGCAACCCGGACATGACCAAGGAGGAGATCGAGGCCGAGCTGATCGCCCGCCTCGGTGTCACCAAGGTGATCTGGCTGCCGTACGGCGGTCTGCTGGACACCGAGACCGACGGGCACGTCGACGGCGTCTGCGCCTTCGTCGCCCCCGCCACCGTCGTCGTCACGGTCCCGAGCGACCCCGAGCACCCCGACTACGAGCGCATGCGCGTCAACCGCGCCGTCCTGGAAGGGGCCACCGACGCCTCCGGCCGCCCCTTCACGATCATCGACCTGCCGCAGAGCTCCTTCGTCGAGGTCGACGGCAGGGAGACCGAGGTCGGTTACCTGAACTTCTACATCGCCAACGGCGGGGTCGTCGTCCCGGTCGCCGGCACCGATGCGGACGAGGGCGCGCTCGCCGTCATCGCCTCCGCGCTGCCCGGCCGCAAGGTCGTCGGAGTCCGCTCGCGCGTGATCGCGTGGGGCGGCGGCGGCGTGCACTGCATCACCCAGCAGATCCCCGCCGCCGGCCGCACCGCCTGACCGGTTCGCCCCCTTCGCCGTGCCCGGGCCGGCGGCCCGCTCCCGAGCCTCCCCTCCTCGACCCGCTGGCCGCCCGCCCGTACCTCCCCGCCCCGCATGGAAGAGAGAGCACCGATGCCCATATCCCTTCCCTGGTCCAGAGCCGCCAGGACCGCCGGCAGCGCGTCCGCCCCGCACGCCTCCGCCGCCCCGCACGCCGCCACCGGTGGCACCTCCGCCGGCCGCCGCTCCCCCGCCCGCCGGTACGCGCTGCCCGTCGCCGCGCTGGCCGCCCTCGGCCTGGTCGCCGCCTGCGCCGGCCCGCCCAAGGCCGACGGGAGCGGGAAGGACACGGCCTTCAAGCTGTCCGCCGGCACCCCCGCCGCCGCGGGCGAGATCGACTCCTTCACCTGGGCCGTGTACGCGGAACCGCCGACGCTGGACTACATATCGGCCTTCGACTACCCGGCGAACACGATCCTGTCGAACGTCTGCGAAAGCCTGATGCGGTGGACCCCGCAGCTCACCATGGCTCCGGGACTGGCCGAGAAGGCCACCAACCCCAACGACCTGACCTGGGTCTACGACCTGCGTCCGGGCGTGCGCTTCCACGACGGCGGCACGATGAGCGCCGACGACGTGGTCTACAGCCTGGGCCGGCAGCTGGACCCGGCGAACGGGGCCGCCTGGAACAGCAACTTCTCCAACGTCGAGGCCGTCACCAAGACCGGCCCGCTCCAGGTGACCGTCAAGCTGAAGCAGCCCGACTCGCAGTTCCCCCAGTACATGGCGACCGCCGCCGGCGTCGTGGCCTCCAAGGCCGGGGTGGAGAAGGCGGGCGAGGACTACGGCACCACCGGCAGCCTGGACTGCACCGGCCCCTTCAAGCTCGGCACCTGGAACAAGGGCCAGTCCATCGAGCTCCAGCGCTTCGACGGCTACTGGGGCACCAAGGCCAAGTCCGCGAAGGCGGTCTTCACCTTCCTCACCGACGCCTCCGCCCGCACGAACGCCATGCTGAGCGGCGAGGCCGACGGCGGCTACCTGATCCCCACCGAGAGCTACGACCGGCTGCGCGCGAGCGGCGCCGGCACGCTCTACTTCGGCGAGGGCCTCAGCACCGTCAACGTCAACGTGACCAGCATGAAGGGCGCACTCGGCGACGTCCGCGTCCGCCGGGCCCTGTCCCTGGCCCTGGACCGCCGCGGCTTCGTCAAGGCGGGCCTGGGCGGCGCGGGCACCGTGACCAGCGCGCTCACCTCCAAGGCGATCTGGGCCGGGGCGCCCGCCGCCGTCCGCGCGTCCGCCTTCGACACCCTGCCCTCCCCCGACCAGAACGTCGAGGCGGCCAAGCGGATGATCGAGGAGGCCGGCGCCACCGGCAAGACGCTGACCATGGCCACCAGCTCGATCGGCCAGGACGTCTCGGTGCTGGCCACCGCGGTCCAGGACGCCGGCACCCGGATCGGTCTGAAGATCGAGCTGAAGACCATCGCCCCGAACGCCTTCACCTCGCTGTTCACGGACCCCGCGGCGCGCGAGGGCATCGACATGTTCCCGGAGACGTACTACGACTCCATCACCGACCCGATGGACATGCTGAGCAACTTCCAGACCGGGGCCTACCAGAACTACGCCGGCTACAGCGACGAGTCCTACGACGCGCTGGCCGACAAGGCCCGGGCCGAGTACGACCCGGCCAAGCGCTTCGCCGCGGCCGCCGAACTCCAGAAGAAGGCCTCCGACCAGGTCCTGTGGATCCCGGTCGCCGAATGGCCGACCGCGGTCTTCCTGAACAAGCGGATCACCGGAGCCCCCACCACCATCTCCTACCTGTACTACCCGTGGGCCGCCGACGTCGGGGCGGCCGCGCGATGAGTTTCCTGCGCTTCGCCGTACGGCGGCTGGCCGAAATGGCCGCCACCCTGCTCGGCGCCTCCTTCGTGATCTTCGGCGCGCTGTACCTGGCTCCGGGCAATCCGGCGAGCTTCCTCCTGGGCGGCCGCTCGGCCTCCCCGGAGGCACTGCAGGCGATCAACGAGCACTACCACCTGGACGACCCCTTCGCCGTCCGGTACCTGAACTGGCTCGGCCAGGTGGTGCAGGGCGACTTCGGCCGCTCGATCACCTACCGCACGGACGTCTCGCGGCTGCTCGCGGACCGGCTGCCCAACACCCTGATGCTGATCTCGATGGCGCTCGTCCTGGTCCTCGTGTTCGGACTGCTCCTGGGCTGGATCGGCGCCGTCCGCGGAGGGAAGGCCGACTCCGCGATCCTGGTCACGACCACCGTCGCCATCGGCACCCCGTCGTTCGTCGCGGCGGTGCTGCTGCAGGGCCTGTTCGCGGTCAAGCTGGGCTGGTTCCCCACCGGCGGGGCCGGCGAGGGGTTCGGGCAGATGCTGTGGCACCTGACCCTGCCGGCCGTGGCCCTGGCGCTCTACCTGATCGGCATGCTCGCCCGGGTCACCCGGGCCGCGATGCTCGAAGTCCTCGGCCAGGAGCACGTCACGGTCGCCCGCAGCCGGGGCGTGTCCGCGAGCCAGGTCATCCGGCGGCACGTCTTCCGCAACGCGCTGGGCACCGTGCTCACCACCGGCGGGCTCATCGTCTCCACACTGCTGGTCTGCACCATCCTGGTGGAGTCGGCGTTCAGTGTGGGCGGCATCGGCCAGCTCCTCGAACTGTCCACCACCACCAAGGACTTCCCCACCGTGCAGGCCATCTCCCTCATCATGGTCGCGCTGTTCATGACGGTGAACCTCGTCGTCGACCTGCTCCATCCGCTGGTCGATCCCCGGGTCACCCTCGGCCCCGCGAAGAAGGCCTCGTGAGCTCCGTCCTGGTGCGCCGGCCGGGCCTCGCCCGGCTCCGGACCTCCCGCGCCCCCCTCACCCTGTTCTGTACGGGCTTCGTCGCCCTCGTCGTGCTCGTCGCGGTGCTCGCCCCCTGGATCGCGCCCTACGATCCCAACTCCGTCGACCTGGCGGGCGCCCTCGCGGGCCCCTCCGCCGATCATCTCCTCGGCATCGACGCCTCCGGGCGCGACACCTTCTCCCGGCTGGTGCTGGGAGCCCGCACCTCGCTCCTCGGCCCGCTCGGCGTGGTCGCCTTCTCCACCGTGGCCGGCGTGGCGATCGGCACCGCCGCCGCCTGGCGGGGCGGCTGGCTCGACTCGGTCCTGTCCCGCAGCACCGAGCTGGTCTTCGCCTTCCCCGGCATGCTGCTGGCCATCCTGATCGTCTCGGTCTACGGCGAGGGCCTGCTCGCCCCCGTCATCGCCCTGGCCATCGCCTACCTGCCCTACGTCAGCCGGCTGACCCGCTCCCTCGTGCTCGCCGAGCGCGCCCGCCCGTACGTGGAGGCGTACCAGGTGCAAGGACACTCGGGGGCGCAGATCTGCCTGCGCCACGTGGTCCCCGCCGTCATGCCCGTCGTCCTCGCGCAGTCCGCGATCAACTTCGGCTACGCCCTGATCGACCTGGCCGGCCTCGCCTTCCTCGGGCTGGGCGTACCGGCCCTGACCCCCGACTGGGGCCGCATGGTCTTCGACGGCAACGCCGCCATCCAGGCCGGCTACCCGCTCTCCGCGATCGTGCCGTGCGCGGCCATCGTGCTGACCGTGGTCGCCTTCAACGTCGTCGGCGAGTCCTGGGCCGACAAGGTAGCCAGGAGGCCCCGATGACCACGCCGACCACACAGCCGGCGCCGACGGCGCCGCCCCTGCTGAACACCCTGGAGATCGAGGGCCTGCGGCTGCACCTGCCGGGGGCCGTCCGGCCCGTCCTGGACGGGGTCGGGCTCACCGTCGGCCCCCGGGAGACCGTGGCCCTGGTCGGCGAGTCCGGCTCGGGCAAGAGCCTGACCTCGCGCAGCGTGCTGCGGCTGCTCCCCGAAGGGGCCCGTACGGAGGGCGAGGTACGGGTCGCCGGAGACGACGTGCTCACCATGTCACCGGGCCGCCTGCGCGTGCTGCGCACCAGCACGGCGGCCATGATCTTCCAGGACCCCCGGGCGGCGGTCAATCCGATGCGGCGCGTCGGCGACTTCCTCACCGAGAGCCTGCGGCTGAACGCCAGGGCGAGCAAGGCGGTCGCCGAGGACCGGGCGGTGGCCATGCTGGAGGCCGTGGGCCTCACCGCGGACGCCCTGCGCAAGTACCCCGGACAGCTGTCCGGCGGCATGCTCCAGCGGGTGGTGATCGCCGCGGCGCTGATGGGCGATCCGGCCCTGATCCTCGCCGACGAACCCACCACGGCCCTGGACGTCACCACCCAGGCCGAGGTGATCGGCCTCCTGGGCGATCTGCGCGACCGCTTCGGAACGGGGCTGCTGTTCGTCACCCACGACCTCGGCCTCGCCGCCGCGATCAGCGACCGGGTGTACGTGATGTACGCGGGCCGGATCGTGGAAACGGGCCCGGCCGCCGAGCTGTTCGCCCGGCCCCGCCACCCGTACACGGCGGCCCTGCTGAACTCCACGCCCCGCCTGGACGCGCCCCGCGGGCGGCTCGCCGCGATCGAGGGCCGGCCGCCGAGCCTGCGCGAGGAGCTGACGGGCTGCCCCTTCGCCGCGCGCTGCGTGCTCGCGACCGACCTGTGCACCCGGGAGGCTCCGGCCCTGCTCCCGGTCGCCGGGCAGCCGCACCGGCTCTCCGCCTGCCACCACGGCGAGCTGATGGCCGAGCAGGAACGCGAACGGGAACAGGAACGGGCGGGAACGGAACGGAAGGAACTCCACCGATGACGACCGCTACCGGCACGAGCGCCGGCCCCCTGGCGGGCACGGCGAAGACCGTCCTGGAGGTCCTGGGCCTGCACCGGACCTACGGGAGCGTCCGGGCCGTGGACGACGTGTCGTTCCGGCTGGCCGAGGGCGGCTCGCTGGGCATCGTCGGCGAGTCCGGTTCGGGCAAGACGACCACGGCCCGCATCGTGGTGGGTCTGGAACGCGCCGACGAGGGCCGGGTGCTGATCCACGGCCGCGACCGCGGCGACCGCGGCGACCGGGCGCGCGGCACTGCGCACGGCAAGACGCAGGGCAAGGCGCACGGCAAGGCGCGCCGGCTCGCGCGGGCCCGCGAGATCCAGATGGTCTTCCAGGACCCCTTCCTGTCCCTGGACCCGCGCACCACCGTGGGCGCGGCCCTGCGGGAGACCCTCGCCCTGCACTTCCCCGGCGCCGACCACGCCCGCCGGATCACCGAACTGCTCGACCAGGTCGGCCTCGGCTCCCGCGAGGCCGACGCACTGCCCCGGCAGTTGTCGGGAGGACAGCGCCAGCGCGTGGCGATCGCCCGCGCGCTGGCGGTGGAACCGGCCGTCCTCGTCCTCGACGAAGCGGTGGCCGCCCTGGACGTCTCGGTGCAGGCCCAGATCCTGAACCTGCTCTTCGACATCCGCGAACAGACCGGCATCGGCTACCTGTTCATCACCCACGACCTCGGCGTCGTCCGCTGCGTGACCGATGACGTGATCGTCATGCGCAGCGGCCGGATCGTCGAGTCGGGCCCGACCCAGCAGGTGCTCGCCGACCCCCAGCACCCCTATACGCGCCTGCTCCTGGAATCCGTACCCCGCCCGGGGTGGGATCCGCGGAGCATCGCCGCCGCGCGCCGCGCGCTGTAAGGAGGGTTGTGGGAGCGGCGGCTCCCACGGCCCGGCGGTTCATCACCCATCCAGGCAGGACTGATCGGAGATCAGAGATGAACGAGCACGTCGCAGGGAAGTTGGACAGACGAGGGTTCCTGGCTGCGGCCGGTCTCACGGCCGCGGGCGCCGCTCTGGCGTCGGTCGGCGGGCAGGCCTTCGCGGCCGGCCGGCCGGCGGCCGCGGCCGCCGGGGCGTTCGCCGTACCGTGCGAGACCGTCCGGCACACCCGGACCTGGATGGCGTGGCCCGACCGGACCTCCATCTGGGGCAACCAGCTCTCGGGGGTGCAGGCGAACATCGCGCTCATCGCGAAGACCATCGCGAAGTACGAACCGGTCGTGATGCTCGCCAACCCCGCAAGCCTCTCCAAGGCGAAGAGCGCGTGCGGGACGTCGGTCACCGTGATCAGCTCGATCCCCGTCGACGACTGCTGGATCCGTGACAGCGGCCCGGTGTTCCGCACCAACGGGGCCGGCGGGATCGACGCGTTCGGCACCAACTTCAACGGCTGGGGCAACAAGCAGAGCCACGCCAAGGACGCCCTGGTGGCAAACCGCGTCGCCGCATACGCCGGGGTGGCGTTCAGCACCGCCTCGTTCGTCGGCGAGGGCGGCTCGGTGGAGACGGACGGCGCCGGCACGCTCATGGCCACCCGCAGTTCCCTCATCAACTCCAACCGCAACCCCAACAAGAGCCAGGCACAGCTGGAGGCGTCCCTGTGCGCCGCCTACGGCGCGTCCAAGGTGATCTGGTTCAAGGGCATCTCCGGCCAGGACATCACCGACGACCACGTCGATGCCACGTCCAGGTTCCTCGAACCGGGCAGGGGGCTGGTCCAGATGCCGCTCGCGAGCGACAACGACGTCTGGGCCAAGGACGCGCGCGAGCAGTACCAGATCCTGTCCACCTCCACCAGCGCCCAGGGCAGCCCGATCGCGGTCACCAAGCTCCAGGGCCCCGACTACGACAAGATCCGCTCCACGAACCCCGACTTCGTGGGCTCGTACGCCAACTACTACGTGTGCAACGGTGCGGTGATCTCCTCGCAGTTCGGCGACACCCGCGCCGACGCCGCGGCCAAAGCCACCCTCCAGCAGCTCTTCCCCGGCCGGGTCGTCGTCCAGCTGAACACCGACAGCCTGGGCGGCGGCGGTGGTGGCATCCACTGCGTGACCCAGCAGCAGCCGGTCGCGTAGCCGCTCGCCCGGTGCAGGTCCGGCCCCCCGCTGTCGGCGGGGGGCCGGATCGTTTCCCGCGGGTTGGTCCGCCCTACGGGGCGACGTCGTCCCAGGCCATCGCGCTCATCCGCCAGCCGTCGGGCGTGCGGACGTACTGGGTGGTCTTGTGGCCGGTGCCCTCGAACCACGTGCCGTCGAGGTATCCGGACTTGCGGTACTGGCTGAACCGGTGCGCGATCGAACCGAAGACCTCGGTCCGCTCGGCGACCTCCCATTCGCGGAACTCCGTCAGCGTGCCGTCGGTGAGGATCTTCACCCGCGGCTCGATGAACCCGTCGAGGTCGTAGATCACCGGGTCGCCCCCGATGTTCTTGATGATCATCCCCTGGGGGATGAACACCTCGCGGACGGCGCCCAGATCCGGCCGCCCGCCGTCGGCATTGGTGAACGCGCCGAGGAAGACGCTCATCAACCGGTCCAGCTCGGCCTTGACTTCGGACACGCGTTCCCTCCCGAGGGCGAAGATTCCCGGCCGATCTTCGCCCACCGCCCGGCACCAGGGCAATGGCCCGGACGCCCGCGCCACCGCCTGAGCGGCCGGCCGAGACCTGGAACGCGTCCGGCCCCCTGCGAACCGCAGGGGGCCGGAGCACGTGCACGCACAACAACAGAGCCGACCAAAGCGACGTTCAATCGCTTTGACCGGCTCTGTCTGGTCGGTTGACCTCTTGTGTCCGAGGGGGGACTTGAACCCCCACGCCCGATAAAGGGCACTAGCACCTCAAGCTAGCGCGTCTGCCATTCCGCCACTCGGACTAGGTGGTCGGCCCCGGTTTCCCGCGGCGACATGGACAACAATAGCAAAGGTTCGGCGAGGTTCCGACCAGGTATTTCGCCCGGGCCGGGTCCGACGCGCCGCGCTGACCTGCGGGCATGCCCCGGGGGTGGGTGCACCGGCTGGGCGAGACGCGGTGTCTCGTCTGGCTAGGACTCCCGGTTCACGCGCTCTCCCGCCACCAGGTCCTCCTGGTGCTGCCAGGCGTAGAGGGTGTCCCCGTCCAGGTAGCCGAAGTACGTGGCACAGCTCAGGGCCGCCTTGTCCCGGGCCTCCTTCGGGAACCAGTCCGCCCGGAGCTGGATCTCCTTCGCCGTGGACGCGGGGGCCGGGGTGCACCGGGCCGGGAGCTTGCCGTCGGGGAGGGTCGCCTTCAGCAGGCGCTCACCGCCCGTGGTCTTCATCGAGTACCGGACCGACTGCGCCTCGTCCGGCAGCCAGCGCGGGACCGAAGGGCGCTTCGACTTCGCCTCGGCACCGGTCGCGTACGCACTCGTCTCCTGGTGCCGGTTCGCGAGCCAGTCGTTCGCCATCGGCACGGCGACGGCGGTGGCGCCCCCGAGGGTGACGAGGACTCCGGCGGTGATCAGGGCGACCTTTTTGCGGCTCATGGTGTGTTTGCCCCCGTTGTTCTCCGATTGCGTGGTTCCATCCTCCGGCGCCCGGGCCGCCGATCCATCAGCCCGCCGGGCGGGATCGGCGTACCCCTCAGGTCGCACGGCTGGGCGCCGGGGGGCTCCCGGATGCTGATACCGGCTGGACACGGGCGGGCCGAGGCGATCGGATGGGCGCCGCACGTTCGAGTCCCGGGGGGAACCGCATATGGAATCCGAGCATCGCGTCAGCACGCTGGAGCTCTTCTTCGACCTCGTCTTCGTCTTCACCATCACCCAGCTGACGGTGCTGCTCGCGGACGACCTCACCCTCCGCGGTGCCGGACGGGTGCTGCTGATCTTCACGGTGCTGTTCTGGATGTACGGCGGCTACGCGTACCTGACCAATCAGGTACCGCCCGACCGGCCCGTGCGCCGCTTGCTGATCATGCTCGCCATGGGGGCGTTCCTGGTGTGCGCCCTGGCCGTGCCGACGGCCTTCGGTGACGGCGGGGTCGCCTTCGGGCTCGGCTACCTGGTCGTCGTGATCATGCACAGCGCGCTGTACACCCAGGCCCACGGGCGCGGGGTGCTGTGGTTCGCGCTGCCGAACGCACTGTCGGCGCTGTCGGTGACGGCCGCCGGGCTGTTCGACGGGGTGCAGGCCCTGGGCCTGTGGGCCCTGGCGCTGCTGTTCCAGTTCGTCACGCCCGTCATCTCGCGGCGGGCGACGGCCTCCGGGGCCGAGGCCGCCGAGGGCAAGACCATCGAGGAGCAGCTCGGCGGGATCGGCGCCGCGCACTTCGTCGAACGGCACGGGCTGCTGCTGATCATCGTGTTCGGCGAGTCGATCATCGCGGTCGGCATCGGTGTGGGCTCGCTGCCGCTGACCTTCGGGATCCTCGTCGGCGCGTTCCTGACGCTGGCCGTGGGGGCGACGCTGTGGTGGATGTACTTCGTGCGCGACGAGGGCCGCGCCGAGCACGTCTTCGCGAGCTGCCCCCCGGACCGGCGTTTCAAGCTGGCGCTGCGCGCGTACTACTACTGCTTCATCCCCATGCTGCTGGGCATCGCCGCCTTCTCGGCGGGCGTGAAGAAGAGCATCGGGCACCTGGGCGAGCAGCTTCCGGCGGGGCCCGCGCTCGCGCTCGCGGGCGGGGTCGCCTGCTATCTGGCCGGGGACGTGGCCTTCCGGCTGGTGCTGGGGATCCGGCCGGTACGGTTCCGGGCGCTCGCGGTGGTGCCCGTACTGGCGACCGCCGCGGCGGGCATGCGGATCGGCGCGGTCTGGCAGCTGACCGCGCTGGTCCTGGTGCTCGTGACCGCGCTGGCGGCGGAGTCCCGTAGTGCGGGGCCGGGCCTGGACGCCGGTGTGGACGCCGGTGTGGACCCCCGTGTGGACCCGGCCGGGGCCGAGCCCGTGGCCGGGCCGACGGCCGCACCCGCGGCGGCCGGACCCGCGAAGGGCGGCGCCGCGGGCTCCGGGCCGGGTGTTACGGGCAGCTGATGACCTGGCCGGCGTAGGAGAGGTTGCCGCCGAAGCCGAAGAGGAGGACGGGCGCCCCGGTGGGGATCTCGCCGCGCTCGACCAGCTTGGACAGGGCCATCGGGATCGAGGCGGCCGAGGTGTTGCCGGAGTCGACGACATCGCGGGCGACGACGGCGTTGACGGCGCCGATCTTCGCGGCGAGCGGCTCGATGATCCGCAGGTTCGCCTGGTGGAGGACGACCGCGGCCAGGTCCTCGGGGGTGATCCCGGCCTTCTCGCAGACCTTGCGGGCGAGCGGGGGGAGCTGGCTGGTGGTCCAGCGGTAGACGGACTGGCCCTCCTGGGCGAAGACCGGCGGCGTGCCCTCGATGCGGACCGCGTTGCCCATGGAGGGCACCGAGCCCCACAGGACCGGGCCGATGCCGGGCTCCTCGCAGGCCTCGACCACGGCCGCGCCGGCGCCGTCGCCGGTCAGGACGCAGGTGGTGCGGTCGGTCCAGTCGGTGATCTCGGTCATCTTGTCCGCCCCGATGACCAGGGCCCGGGTGGCGGCGCCGGCCCGGATCGCGTGGTCGGCGGTGGCCAGGGCGTGGGTGAAGCCCGAGCAGACGACGTTGATGTCCATCACGGCGGGGCTGGAGCCCATGCCGAGCTTGGCCGCGACGCGGGCGGCCATGTTGGGGGAACGGTCGATCGCGGTGGAGGTGGCGACGAGGACGAGGTCGATGTCGTCCGGGGTCAGACCGGCACTCGCGAGCGCCTTGCCCGCGGCCTGGTAGGCCAGCTCGTCGACCGGCTCGTCGGGTCCGGCCATGTGCCGGGTCTTGATCCCGACGCGGGAGCGGATCCACTCGTCGTTGGTGTCCACCATGGCGGCGAGGTCCTCATTGGTGAGCACCTTCGAAGGCTGGTAGTGCCCTAGCGCCACCACGCGTGAACCGGTCATGGGCGGGGTCCCCCCTTGTAAGGCAGTCAGGATGTTTCAGCTTGGCCTGCTACTGATGGGTACAGGGGCGCGTGACCCGACAGGATTCAGTGCCCGGAATTTGGAGCTTCCCGAGGGTCTTCCAGCCGGGGAAGGTGCCGGAAGCGGAGTCCGGGAGAATGGGTCTTCCAGGCGTAGGACCAGCCGCTCGACGGCAGAACAGGTGGACTGATCACATGGGACGGGTCACCGAACGCCGTCGCGTCATCCGGATCCGGAACGGCGTGGCGGGTGCCCGGGCGGACACCCTGGTGGCCGAAGAGCCCCTGGAGATACGGCTCAACGGCAAGCCCCTGGCCATCACGATGCGCACGCCCGGTGACGATTTCGCGCTGGCCGTGGGCTTCCTGGCCAGCGAGGGCGTGCTCGCCTCGGCCTCGGACGTCCGGGCCGTGACCTACTGCGAGGGCGCCGCCGAGGACGGAACGAACACCTACAACGTGGTGAACGTGCAGCTCGCCGCCGGAGTTCCGGTGCCCGACATCACGCTGGAGCGGAACGTCTACACCACCTCCTCCTGCGGCCTGTGCGGGAAGGCCAGTCTGGACGCGGTGCGCACCGCGACCCGCTTCCCTGGGCTCGCGGAGGATCCCGTACGGGTGAGCGCGCGGCTCCTCGGGGAGCTGCCGGACCGGCTGCGCGCGGAGCAGAAGGTCTTCGACCGCACGGGCGCCCTGCACGGCGCCGGGCTGTTCTCGGCGGGGGGCGAGCTGATCGACGTACGGGAGGACGTCGGCCGGCACAACGCGGTGGACAAGATCGTCGGGCGGGCGCTGCAAGCCGGGCGGCTGCCGCTGGCGGGCTCGGTCCTGCTGGTGTCGGGGCGGGCCTCCTTCGAACTGGCGCAGAAGGCCGTGATGGCGGGCATCCCCGTACTGGCGGCCGTATCCGCCCCGTCCTCGCTCGCGGTGGACCTCGCGCTGGAGTCGGGGCTGACGCTGGTCGGCTTCCTGCGGGGCGGGGACATGAACATCTACGCCGGCGAGGAGCGGATCGACCTGACGGCGTGAGCCGCGGGCGGGGGCGGGGACGGGCGTGCCCCCACCCCCGCTCCCCGCCCCTGTCCCGTGCGGGCTACTTGTCGGCCAGGTGACCCGCGCCGGTGTGCTCGGTGCCCACCGGGGCCTTGATGGTCTGGCTGTACGGGTTGTCCTTGGACGCGGGCTCGATCTTCTTCGCGGCCACGTGCGGGGTGCCCTCCGGGGCCTCGTTCGTGTGGCTGTAGTTCGTGTGGCTGTAGGAGGATCCGCTGCCGTCGGAGGCGCCGTTGCCGCCGTTGTCCGCGGCGTTGGCGGCTCCGCCGAGGGCGAGCGTCGCGAGCAGGGCGGCGGCGGAGGCGGCGGCGATGCGCTTGCTGAGCTTCATGAGGGGCTCCCTGGTGGTTCGGGTTTCTCGGGGTTTCTTGCTGACACCCAGAACCTAGAAGAACCGGACATTTCCTCGCTCTAACGCTTTCCGGCCCCACACCCCCCGCATCCTTACGGCGCCCCGATCAGCGCTTGCGGCGGCCGCGGCGGGAAGCGGGCTCGGCCGGCTTCGGGTCCGGGGGGTCGATGCGGTGGAGGTCGAGGGTCGCCGGGAGCGGGGTGGCGCCGGGGCCGCCCGCTTCCGCCCAGGCGATGATCTCGTCGGTGGCGGTGTCGTCCAGGGCCCAGCCGAACCAGACCGCCCGGGCGCCCCGGCGGCGGGCCTCCGTGGTGGGCTGGACCACGATGACGTTGGCCTGGGCGCAGGGTCCGAGGCAGTCGGTCGTACGCACGGCCAGGCGCCCGTCGGAGGCCGCCGCGGCCTCGGTCAGCCGGGCCAGCTGTCCCGCGTGGTCGGTGCCGGGGTTCTTGCGGGGGTCGCCGCAGCAGCAGCCCCGGCAGACCACCAGGGTGCAGGGGCGCGGGGCATGGGCGGAGAGCGGGCGTATCCAGGTCACCGCCGCACGTTACCGGGCTTGCGGGACCGGGTGTTGAGGGGTGTACGAGACCTCCGCCACATGCTCTGCGGCGCGTTCGGGCCGCTCCGTGACCTGCGGGTCCTCGGTGGGATGCGGGGTGTCCGTGAGCTGTGAGGCGTGGGGGGTGTCCGGGGTCTGCGGGGTGTCCGGGGCCTTCGGGGTGCCTGGGGTCTGCGGGGCGTCCGGGGTCTGCGGGTCGCGGGCGCGGCGGCGGGCCAGCACCGCGCAGACCATCAGCTGCATCTGGTGGAAGAGCATCAGCGGCAGCACGGCGAGGCTCGCCTGCGCCCCGAACAGCACGCTGGCCATGGGGAGTCCGGCGGCCAGGCTCTTCTTCGACCCCGCGAACTGGATGGCGATCCGGTCCTCGCGGGTGAACCCTAGGCGCTTGGCCCCGTACCAGGTGGCCGCCAGCATCACCGCGAGGATGACCGCTTCCACGGCCATCAGCCCGCCAAGGCGCGGGAGGCTGACCTGGTGCCAGATCCCGGCGACCATGCCCGCGCTGAAGGCGGTGTAGACGACGAGCAGGATCGAGCCGCGGTCGACGTAGCCGAGGACCTTCTTGTTGCGGACGAGGAAGCCGCCGACCCAGGGGCGCGCGAACTGGCCGAGGAGGAAGGGCAGGAGCAGCTGGAGGACGATCTTCACCAGCGAGTCGAGGGAGAAGCCGCCCGCGCTGTTGCCGAGCAGGCAGGCGGCGAGGACGGGGGTCAGGAAGATGCCGATGAGGCTGGAGAAGGAGCCCGCGCAGATCGCGGCGGGGACGTTGCCGCGGGCGATCGAGGTGAAGGCGATGGAGGACTGGATGGTCGAGGGGACCAGACAGAGGAAGAGCAGGCCGCTGTAGAGGGGCGGCGTCAGCACGGTGGGGACCAGGGCGTGCGCGGCGAGGCCCAGGAGGGGGAAGAGGAGGAAGGTGGAGGCGAGCACGGTGAGGTGGAGCCGCCAGTGCCGCATGCCGTCGAGGGCCTCGCGGGTGGAGAGCCGGGCGCCGTAGAGGAAGAAGAGCAGGGCCACCGCCGCGGTGGAGGCGGCCTCGGCCACGGAGGCGGCCGCGCCGCGGGCGGGCAGCAGGGCGGCGAGGCCGACGGTGGCGAGCAGACCCATGATGAACGGGTCCACGGGGAGCCAGGCGGGAAGGTGCGGGCGGCGGCGCATGGGGGTGCTCACTTGCTGAGGTCGGCGGGAGGGCGGTCCGGGGGCGGACTCCCCTCCATTTTCGGGGGCGGGGCGGTGATCGGGAAACCCGCACACCGCTCTCACTGTCATCACCAATCATGATGAGCGGGCTAGGATGGGGCGCATGTACGACCCCGTTCAGCTGCGCACCTTCCTCACCGTCGCCCAGACGCTGAGCTTCACGCAGGCCGCCGCCCGGCTCGGCGTCCGCCAGTCCACGGTCAGCCAGCACGTGCGCCGACTGGAGGAAGCCACGGGCCGGCCCCTCTTCCTGCGCGACACGCACAGCGTGGAACTCACCGAGGACGGCGAGGCGCTGCTCGGTTTCGCCCGCTCGATCCTGGAGGCGCACGAGCGCGCCGCCGCGTTCTTCTCGGGGACGCGGATCCGGGGCCGGCTGCGCTTCGGCGCCTCGGAGGACTTCGTGCTGACCCGGCTGCCGGAGATCCTGGAGGCCTTCCGGCACGAGCACCCCGAGGTGGAGCTGGAGCTGTCCGTGGAGCTTTCGGGGACCCTGCACGAACGGCTGGACGCCGGACGCCTCGACCTCGTACTCGCCAAGCGGCGCGGGGACGGCGACGAGCGGGGCCGGCTGGTGTGGCGGGACCGGATGGTGTGGATCGGAGCGGAGGGCCTGCGGGTGGACCCGGACCGGCCGGTTCCGCTGATCGTCTTCCCGCCGCCGGGCATCACCCGGGCGCGGGCGCTGGACGTGTTGCAGGCGGACGGGCGGCCGTGGCGCATCGCCTGTACGAGCGGCAGCCTGAGCGGCCTCATCGCGGCGGCCCGGGCGGGGCTGGGCGTGATGGCCCACACCCGCGGGCTGATCCCGCCGGGCCTGGTCCGGGTGGCCGGCCTGCCCGACCTCGGCACGGTGGAGTTCGCCCTCCTACGGGGCCCCCGCGGCTCCGCCGCCGCGGAAGCCCTGGCCGCGGCGATCCTGTCGGGCGCGGACCGGCTCACGCGGGCGGCATAGCGGGAACTCGCGCAGCCTGCACCGCGCAGCGGGAGCTCGCGCAGCCCGCGCCGCGCAGCCGGAGCCCGTGCAGCCCGCGCCGCGCAGCCGGAGCCCGTGCAGCCCGCGCCGCGCAGCCGGAGCCGTGCACCCTGCGCGGCGCAGCCCGCACCGCGTAGCCAGAGCTCGCCCAGCCCGCGCCGCGTAGCCGGAGCCCGTGCACCCTGCGCGGCGCAGCCGGGGCCCGTTCCCCCGCCAGGAGATCCCCGGCCGCCCCGCACCCCACAGGCAGCGGTGCGCCCGGGCCGGTGACCCACCGCCGCCTCCCAGTGGAATGGATCTACACATCAAGGGAGTTGGGGATGAGCGCAGGGGCGTCCGGGGGTGTCCGGCCGGTCGCTGACAGATCTCCTCGGAAGGCCGTTCCATGTCCTCACTGCGCCTCGGCGTGTCCCTCCAGCCGCGCTGGCCGCTCGACGACGGCCGCGCCGTCCTGCGCACCGCGCTCCGCGCCGAGGAGCTGGGCTTCGATCACGTCGCGGTCGGGAACCGTCTCCTCGACAGCGGGTTCGGCCTCGACACGGATCCGCTGGTCCTGCTGTCGGCCGTCGCGGGCGCCACCAGCCGCCTCCGGCTGCTGACGTCGGTGCTCGTCGCGCCCTACTATCCGGCGCTGGTGCTCGCGAACCAGGCGGCCACCCTCGACGTCCTGTCAGGCGGCCGCCTGATCCTGGGAGTCGGCGCCGGCTGGAACCCGGAGGAGTTCGACGCCGTCGGGATCCCCGCCCGCGAGCGCGGCGCACGCACCGATGACCATCTCGCGGCCGCCCGGGCCCTGTGGTCGCGCCGGCCCACCGATTTCGACGGGCCGTTCACGACCCTGCGCGCCGCGCGCCTGGGCGTGCCGCCGGTCACCCCCGGGGGCCCTCCCGTGTGGGTCGGCGGCAGCAGCGACGCCGCCCTGCGCCGTGCGCTGAGGTTCGGCGACGGCTGGTACGGCGCCGGCGCCGACGCGGCGGAGGTCACCGGCGTGCGGCGCCGGCTGCGTGCGTTGGCGACCGGCCCGCAGGACGCCGACCGGCTGGTCCTGGCCTCGGCACAGTTCCTCACCCCGCCCGGGTTCACCGCGGCCGTGGCTCCGCCGGGGCGGCCCCTCGGGGGCGCCGCGCCCACCGCGGCGAGCGTCGTCGACGACCTGGGGAGCCTCGCCGAGGCCGGGCTCACCGTCTGCACGCTGTGGCTGCCCGTCGCGGCCGGGCACCTCGGCGAGGCGATGGAGTGGATCGCGGCCGAGGTCGCCCCTCAACTCTCCTGACCTGGGGACTCGAACGCCCGGCGGGTCCGAATGTACCGCCGTTCGCGGCGGGGTCCGTTTAGGGTCTCCGTACGCCAACCGGTCGCGGCACGGCGGGAATTCGTACGGCACGCACAGAACGAACAGAGCGAGCAGGGGGACGCACATGAAGATCGCGGTACTGGGGACCGGCGAGGTCGGGCAGCGGCTGGCGGGGAAGCTGGTCGCGGTCGGGCACGAGGTCACGATGGGGTCCCGTACGGCGGACAATGCCGATGCCGCGGCGTGGGCCGCCCTGACGGGCGGGGGCCACGGGACCTTCGCCGATGCCGCCGCCCGCGCCGAGCTCGTCGTCAACGCGACCGGCGGGCTGGTCTCGCTCGCCGTGCTGGAGGCCGCCGGAGCGGGCAATATCCGGGGGAAGACCGTCGTGGACGTCTCCAACGCGCTGGACTTCTCGGAGGGGTTCCCGCCCAAGGTGGTCACCCCGGACGGCCACAGCGTCGCCGAGCAGCTCCAGAAGGCGTTCCCCGAGGCGCGGATCGTCAAGACGCTCAACACGATGAACAACGCGGTGATGGTCGAGCCGAGCCGGGTGCCGGGCCACCACACCGTGTTCGTGAGCGGCGACGACGCCGACGCCAAGGCCGAGACCACCGCGCTCCTGCGCTCCTTCGGCTGGGCGCCCGAGCAGATCACCGATCTCGGCGACCTGTCGAGCGCCCGCGCCACCGAGGCGCTGATGGCGCTCTGGCTGCGCCTCTACGGGGTGCTGGGCCCGGTGGACTTCAACCTCTCCGTGGTCACGGCGACAGAGAAGGCGACAGAGACGGCGACAGAGACCGCCTAGGTGTGTTGTCCGGGCAGGTTGGTGACGCGGCTGGCGGGTGTTTGGCCTTGGATGCCGGTGTGGGGTCGGTGGTAGTTGTACCAGTCGATC